>CAISZB010000342.1 GCA_903889845.1 uncultured Verrucomicrobium sp.
CCACGTCGTGCGTCACCATCACCATCGTCACCCGCTCCTGCCGCCAGATGCGGAGCAGCTCATTCTGGAGGTAGGTCCGGGTCAGTGAGTCGAGCGCCCCCAGCGGCTCGTCCAGGAGGAGGAGTTCCGGCTGGGTGACGAGGCCCCGTGCGATCGCCGCCCGCTGGGACATCCCGCCGGAGAGCTGCCGGGGATAGGCCCGCGCGAATTCGGCTAGGCCGACGAGGGCGAGGTGCTCCCGCACCGTCTGCGCCTTCTCCTTAGCCGAGAGAGCAAAGGCATCGAGGGCCAGCGCGACGTTTTCCTCCACCGTCAGCCACGGCAGCAGGCGATGCTCCTGGAAGACGATACTCCGCTCCAGGCCCGGTCCGGAGATCGAGCGGCCATCGAGGAGGATTTCCCCGTCGTAGGCGTCGTCGAGTCCGACGATCAACCGGAGGATCGTCGACTTCCCGCACCCCGAGGCCCCCACGATCGTGACGAATTCCCCCGCCTCGACGACCAGGTTGATGTTCCGCAGCACTTCCAGCGGCACCCCATCGACCCGATACTGCTTACCAACCCCTTTCAGCCGGAGCGATCCGGCCCGCAGTTTCAACTCCTCACCCTTTCTCTCCGCGACGACTTCGGGGAGCGGAAAATGCGAAAGGGTCTCCATATACAATATAAAATCTATAGATTTTAAGCGTTAATTTCAAGCGTTTTTCATAGCCCCCCGTAAGGGGAAGCGAAGCGAGTACCCAGCCCCAAGGGCCGACCCTAACTTCGCCTCCCCCAAAGATCGTGAACCGTTTCTTAGAAGGAATAGGAGAACCCGCCGACGAACTCGCGCCCCGAGGCGCTGCTGCCCGACGCCCCCGGCTCCGTCTGGCTGACCAGATTCGTCGAATAGTTGTCGTTCAGGACGGAGTTCGTCGCGCTGTAGTTCAGGTCCGTCAGGTTGTTGATACCGAAAAAGAGCTGAAGGTTTTTCGTCACCTGATAGGTTTCCTGGAGGTTCAGCGTCCAGTAGGCGGCACGGCTCCATATCTGGCTTCCGTTCGCCCAGGAGCTATTCGTCAACGCCGTGTAGGCCTGCCCGGTGCCGAGCGCATAGAAGTCGCTCGTCCACTTCCCCACGCCGTTACGAAGTCCCAGCGTCACCTGATATTCGGGCAGACCGGTGACCTGATAGGGATTGTTCGAGGTCAGATTCGGAGGCCCGTCGTGAATCGTGTGCTGGAGGTAATAGGACCCGTTGGCATAAGGGGCCAGAGTGGCATCCTTCCACTTCGCGAGCTTCGCAAAGTCATAGGAAGTCTGCCACTCCAAGCCGGAGAAGATCACTTCATGCAGATTCTGCCACGTATTGTCGCGCTGGGCCGCCGTCGTGCCCGCCGTCTGGACCGCCGAAATCCGGTTGTGGATATCGTTCACGAAATAGGCGAGATCGGCCGAAAGGGGACCCTTGTCGACCCGCCCGCCGAATTCCCACCCCTGGCTCCATTCGTTCTGCAGATTCGCATTGCCCCGGTTCGTCACCCCGTTGGTCTGGATGACCGTGCCGTAGAGCTGATCGGGAGCCGCCGCGAGGAAGCCCGTTCCGACGCTGCTGCGGAGCGTGAGCCAATCGGTCGCCGCTTAGGTCGCCCCCGTGCGCCACGTGATGGAGCCCGACTCCTTGATCCGCGAATTGGGATAGATCTGCCCCGTGGCCGTATTGATGTCGTCCGTATCGAACGGCGTCGCAAGCAGCTTCGCGATGCTGTAATCACCGCGGATGCCCGAACGCGCCTCGATCTTGTCACCGAAAAACTTCTGCGCATCCTCAAGATAAACGCCGCTATTGTACGTCTCGCTATCGAGATCCCACGGAGGCATCTTCTGGAAGGTGATACTGCCGACCGTCTGCGTCTTCGCCGCAGCGGGATCGGGCTGCCGGGTCCGGGTGTTGGCCACCCAGTCGTATGCCGAGCTCACGCCGGTAACGACCTTGTTCGACTCGATCGGATGATATTCCAGAGTGAACTCGTGGCCGACCTTGTTGTTGCGGCGCGTATTGTCGTCACTGAGGATGCCGGGCTGAAGCGCGGTCACCGTCGATGCGCCGGAACCGGTGGTCTGCACCGTCGGCTCCAGATGCCAGACATTGTTATCGACGTCCTGAACGAAGTAGGGATGGGACTTCCAGCTGATGTCATGCTCCTGCGTCGCCCCGGTGTAGATGAGCTCCACCGAGTGATTGTAGCGATTGTCGTAGTCATCCCCGCTCTGCGTGATGCCGGGATGCCCCGCATTGTAAAGCCCGTCGGTACGCAGCACCAACTCGACCCGGTTGAGGTCATTGATGTCGTAACCGAAGGTCACGTTCGCGCTGCGCGACTCATACGACGTATTGCGCTGCGTCTTGTCCGCACCGCCCGACCGATAATCGCCCGCCCCCTGACCGCTGGTCTCGACATACCAATCGATGTTCTTCTCCTTGCCGCCCCACTCCAGGACCCCCGTCCAGTGGTCATAGGAAGCGAAAGATCCGGTAAACTTGCCGCCCGGATTATTCACCCCGTCCTTCGTAATGAGGTTGATCACCCCCCCCATCGCCGTGCTGCCGTAAATGACCGAGGCCGGCCCGCGAAGAATCTCGATATGATCGACGTCGAAGGTCGTGAACTTCGAGATATTCGCCGTCCCGGACGGACGTCCATTGATGAGCACCGTGATCTCACTTCCACTGTCCCAGGCCTGCGTCCAAAGGCTGTTCGTGGCACCCCGCAGGACCACGCCGTTGGCGTGCGCCGGAGAGGAACTGGGAGCCGTCCAGACGCCGACCGCCTTTGAGAGGAAGTCATTCAGATTCTTCGACCACCGGGTATTAAGATCCTGCTGATCATAATAATTGACCGTCTGCGGCACCGTCGAGAGATCCTCGCCGACTCCCGATCCCGTCACCACGACGGTATCGAGCTTGTCCGAATCCTTCTTAGTGCTCGTCGAGCCCGTCGCCGAGGCCGAGGTCGCGCTGCTGTTGGCGCTGGCGCTGGCATTATTGCTATTACCCGTCGATCCGGGGACCGACGGCTCCGCCGCCAGGGTTGAAATCGAGGCCAATGGACTCACGGCAAGCACCCCCGCCGCAATCCATGCCACCATGCTTTTGTGCTCTGAGGTCATTTGTTTCGTGTTCCTTTTTGGTAGAATTTACCGAATTGTAGAATATGTCTATGGATTTAGTATATTTTTACAAGCGCTTTTTTGACGCGTTCCGAAAAGGCATCCCATTCCACCCACATATTCATCTGTAATAAATTGATTGATATGTTCTTACAAATTGAATGCGCCTTAGTTAATCCCGCTCATTATTTTCCAATAGCACCGTTGCCAGGATTCATTCTCAACGTCGAAACAAAATAAATAGATTTGTCCTAGAGATATAGTATTGTTATTCTTGGAGCGGGCTTCGAAAGCAAAACGATCCCAATCCATCCAAAATCCACTCCGGACAACCAAGAAAGATCACCTCATGAGCAAGCACTCCATTCCCGCCCCCGACCTGACGCAGCGCCCTCCCCGCAGTCCGCGCGTCCGCCTCGGCGGCTTCCCCATCCTTCCCCGCGCCCTCGACAAGGGCCGCGCCAAGGCCGCAGGGAAAGAGGGCGAGTACCACTTCAACTGTCCCCTCGACAAAGCGTTCTTCGAGTTCGTGAAGATCGACGGCGAAGCCGTCTTCGAGGAGATCAAGAAAGGAAAGGGCGACTGGGACATCCTCGAATGGATCCTCGCCAACGCCGGACACAAGCCGACCGCCTGGGAGATCGCCCAGTGGGCCGCCTTCGTCGAGACCCGTGGCTTCGACACCGTCCAGGCAAAGGAGCGCATCCTCAACGAGACGAAACGGATCAACGAGAAGCGCGCCGATCTCCTCACCCGGTTCGACCTCCTCGACCTCGACGACTACGTCTCCTACGGCGGCAAAGCCTGATCTTCCCCCCCGCCGTCCGTTCCTCTTAGCAACAGCAACGGGCGGCGGGGCCCTCTCTTTCCATGCACGCCCACCTCGCCCCTCCCCGCTCCAGGCCGAAGGCCACCCCGGCCCCCGCCGAGGCCGGTGTCCAGCCGATCCCCGCGATCCTCAACGCCCTGCGCCGGGGTGAGACCATCATCGTCACCGACGATGAGAACCGGGAAAACGAGGGGGACCTCGTCGCCGCCGCCCAATCCGTCACGCCGGAGACGATCAACTTCATGGCGAAGTACGGCTGCGGCCTCATCTGCGCCCCGATCACCCGGGAACGGGCCGCCGCCCTCGGCCTCCCCCGGATGGTCGCGGAGAACCGAGAAAGCATGCAACGCATGCGGACCGATTTCACCGTCTCCGTCGATGCCGCCCAGGGCATCACCACCGGCATCAGCGCCGCCGACCGGGCCCGGACGATCCGCCTCCTGGCCGATCCGCAGACGAAGCCGACCGACCTCGTCCAGCCCGGCCACCTCTTCCCCCTGCAGGCGAAGCCGGGCGGCGTCCTCCGCCGCGCGGGCCCCACCGAAGCCGCCGTCGATCTCATGCGCCTCGCCGGGCTCGACCCCTCCGCCGTCCTCTGCAAAATCCTCAACCCCGACGGCGGCATGGCCCGCCTCCCCGACC
>CAISZB010000343.1 GCA_903889845.1 uncultured Verrucomicrobium sp.
CTCCCCCTGCCGCAGTCCCTGGCCCGGGAGACGACGCTCCTTTCCATCGGCATGACGCTGCCGCAGCCGCGCGAGGCGTGGCTGGCCCGGCTGGAGGCGGCGGGCTACCAGCGGGAAGGCGAGGTGCAGGCGCACGGCCAGTTCAGCGTCCGGGGCGCGGTCGTCGATCTCTTCTCGTGGACGGCGCCGCTGCCGGTCCGGACGGAGTGGGACGGGGACGAGGTGGTCTCCCTCCGCGAGTTCGATCCCGGGACGCAGCGCTCCGTCGCCTCCCTCGACGAGGTCGAGGTCAGCCTCATCAAAGTCCTGGGCGGCCCCGCCTCCGGCGCCGGGATCGCCGACCTGGGCGGGGCGACGCTCCGCGAATACCTCCCGGAGGGGACGGTGACGCTCTGCCTCGACGACCGGGACGCCGAGGCCGAGGGGGCGGTCCTGTTGCCGGGCCTCGAATTCTTCGCCCACGATTTCCTCCATGCCCGGAGCGGGGACTGGACGGCGCAGGAGCGGCGGCGGGAACTCTTCCTCGACCACCTCCGGGGCTGGCTGGAGGAGGATTGGGAAGTCGTCCTGGCCTCGAACAACGAGGGGGAGGAGAAGCGCCTTCGCGAAATTTTGACCGAGGAGAAGATCGACGCCTCCGCCGTCGCCTTCGTCCAGCGGCGGCTCCTGCGCGGGTTCGTCTGGCCCGCGGCGCGGCGCGTCGTCCTGAGCGATGCGGAAATCTTCGGCCGCTACCAGACGCTCCGCGCCCTGCGGGGGAAGCAGGCCAAAGGTCAACATCGGACGACGCTCGCCGTACCGCAGCGGGACGCCGGGGCCTTCGCCGAGTGGGGCGACGGCGACTTCGTCGTCCACCTCCACCACGGCATCGCCCGCTTTATGGGGATGAAGGCGTTGCCTTCGACCCCTTCCGAAGCGGAGGGCGAGACGGAGGCCCTAGTCCTTCAGTTCGCCGACCAGGCCCGACTCTATGTGCCGCTGGAGGACGCCTACCTTGTCTCCCGCTATATGGGGGCTTCCAAGAAGGCCCCGAAGCTCGACCAACTCGGCGGGCCGCGCTGGGAGAAAGCGAAGGCCCAAGCGCGGAAGGCGGTGGCCGAGTACGCCGTCCAACTCCTCTCCACCCAGGCGGAGCGGGAGACCCGGACCGGCTTCGCCTTCCCGGGAGACGCCGACGTCCCGTGGCAGGCGGAGTTCGAGGAATCGTTCGTCTACGAGGAGACGCCCGACCAGCTCCGCGCCATTGCGGAGACGAAGCGGGACATGGAGTCGGCGAAGCCGATGGACCGCCTCATCTGCGGCGACGTCGGCTTCGGGAAGACCGAGGTGGCGATCCGCGCCCTCTTCAAGGCCGCCGCCGGGGGAAGGCAGGCCGCCCTCCTCGCGCCGACGACGGTCCTGGCGCAGCAGCATTACGAGACGCTGCGCGAGCGCTTCGCCGACTACCCCGTCCGGGTCGAGCAACTCAGCCGCTACCGGAAGCCGGAGGAGCAGCGCCGCGTCCTGGCCGGGCTGGCCGACGGCAGCGTCGACGTCGTCGTCGGGACCCATCGACTGCTCTCGAAGGATGTTTCGTTCAAGAACCTCGGCCTCGCGGTGATCGACGAAGAGCAGCGCTTCGGGGTCGTCCAGAAGGAGCGCTTCAAGCAACTCTTCCGCCTCATCGACGTCCTCACCCTCTCCGCGACGCCGATCCCGCGCACCCTCTACCTGGCGATGACCGGGGCGCGCGACATGAGCGTGCTGGAGACGCCCCCGGCCAACCGCCAGTCGGTCGAGACGATCATCAGCCCTTACGACGAGCGGGTGATCCGCTCCGCCATCGAGCGGGAGCTGGCCCGGCAGGGGCAGGTCTATTTCCTCTACAACCGCGTCCAGACCATCGAGCGGGTCGCTGCCCGGCTGCGGGAGTTGGTCCCGGGGGCCCGGGTCGAGATCGGCCACGGGCAGATGGACAAGCACGAGCTGGAGGAGGTCATGCGCCGCTTCGTCGCCGGGGAGACCGACGTCCTCCTCGCCACGACGATCATCGAGAGCGGCCTCGACATCCCCAACGCGAACACGATCCTCATCGACCGGGCCGACCGCTTCGGCCTCGCCGACCTCTATCAGCTCCGGGGCCGCGTCGGGCGCTCGACGGCGAAGGCCCACGCCTATCTCTTCCTCCCGCGCGACCTCTCCGGGGCCGGGAACGCCCGGAAGCGCCTCGGGGCGATGCGGCAATACGCCCAGCTCGGCTCCGGGTTCAAGCTGGCGATGCGCGACCTGGAGATCCGCGGGGCGGGGAACCTCCTGGGCACGGCGCAGAGCGGCCACATCACGGCGATCGGCTTCGACCTCTATTGCCACCTGCTGAAAAAGGCCGTCGCCCGGATCAAAGGGGGGAAGGCGCCGACCGACCCCGCCGAGTGCCGCCTCCAGCTCGACTTCGTCGCCCTCCACCGGGCCGAGGCGACCGACGCCCGGCCTCCCGCCCTCCTTCCCGCCTCTTATCTGAAAGAGAGCCGCTGGCGCATCGAAGGCTACCGCCGCCTCGTCGAAGCCGCCGCGCCCGGGGACCTCGACGCCGTCCGGCGGGAGTGGCTCGACCGGCACGGAAAGTGGCCGGTCGAGGTGGAGCGGCTCCTTTCCGTCACGGAACTCCGGATTCTGGGCGCACAACGGGGCCTTTCCCTCGTCGAAACGCAGGGGGAGAAGCTGATTTTGAAGCGGAATGGCGACTTCGTCATGATCGGGGGGAAGTTTCCCCGCTTGACGGGGGGGAGTCCTGAAAATAAGTTCGCCGAGATACGCCGATGGCTTCTTTCTTTCGAATCCGCGAACTAATCGCGATGTCGGGGGTGCTTGGGGGGCTCTTTTTGAGTGCCGCCGCCCCGCTCCACGCCCAGGTTGCCAACGGCATCGCGGCGATCGTCAACGATTCCGTCATCCCCTTCAGCGAGGTCCAGAAGCAGGTGGAGGACACGGAGCGTTCCCTCCGCGACACCTACGACGGTCCCGTCCTGGTCGAGAAAATCAAGGAGGCCCGCCTCAACACGCTCCGCGCCCTCATCGAGCGGGAGTTGATCATCCAGGACGCGAAGACGCAGGGCCTCTTCATCCCCGACAGCTACATCGAGGCGCGGCTGAAATCGATGATCCAGAACCAGTATGAGGGGGATCGCACCGCCTTCATCCGCACGATCCAATCGAACGGCATGTCCCTCTCCGAGGTGAAGAAGGGGTTCCGCGACAACGCCGCCATCGGGTACATGCGGCGGCACAATATCCCGGACAACATCGTCGTTTCCCCCTACCGGGTGGAGCAGTATTACCAGGACAACATCTCCCAGTTCACCGAGGAAGACCAGGCGAAGGTCGGCATCATCTTCCTGCGCCGCGCCCAGGACCCGACCCACGACGCCCAGGTCCAGAAGATGGCCGAGGAGATCCTCTTCAAGCTCGATTCGGGCTCCGACTTCGCCGAGATCGCCCGCTCCTACTCCGAGGGGCCGCGCCGCGCCGACGGAGGCGACCTGGGCTGGGTGAAGCGGGGCGACCTGCGCGCGGAACTGGCGAAGGTCGCCTTTTCCCTCCAGCCCGGACAGATGAGCCGGATCGTCCCCTCCGACGACGGCTTCTACATCGTCCGCGTCGATGACACGAAGCGGGCCCGCGTCTCCTCGATGGGCGAGGTCCGCGCCGCGATCGAGCGGACCCTCCTCCAAGAGGAGCGGCAGCGCCTCCAGCAGAAGTGGATCGACGGCCTCCGCGCGAAGGCCTTCATTAAAACCAATTTTTAGTTCCACCGTGGCCCAGGCCGCCCTCCCCGTCATCGCGATCACCCTCGGGGAACCCGCCGGGATCGGGCCGGAGGTCGTCGCCGCCGCGCTCCGCTCCCCCCGCCTGCGGTCGGTTCTGAAAGGCTTCCGTTACGAAGTCCTCGGCTCCACTCAAGGCGTCACGCCCGGAAAGCCGACGGCCCGTTCCGCCGCCCTGGCGTTGAAGGCCTTGGAGGACGCCGCCGCCGGATGGAAATCCGGGCGCTATGCCGCGATCGTCACCGGGCCGGTCCAGAAGGAGACCTTGATCAAGGCGGGGAAGGGCTTCCCCTATCCCGGTCAGACGGAATTCTTCGCCGCCCGCTGCGGCGTCCCGGACGACGAGGTGGTGATGGCGATGGCCTCGCCGAAGCTGACCGTGGCGCTCCTCTCCACCCACCTCTCCCTCCGCGCCGCGCTGCGCAAGATCACGGCGCGGAAACTCCTCCGCGTCGTCGGGGAGACGGCCCTCTTCCTCCGCGCGACGGGGAAGGCCCGTCCCCGGATCGCCGTCGCCGGGGTCAATCCCCACGCCGGGGAGGGCGGCCTCTTCGGCGACGAGGAGGGGCGGCTCCTGGTCCCCGCCATCGCGAAGGCCCGCGCCGCCCATCCGGGCATCGACCTGAGCGGCCCCCACGTCCCCGACGCGATCTTCCGCCGCGCGTGGCAGGGGGAATTCGACGCCGTCGTCTGCGCCTACCACGACCAAGGCCTCATCCCCTTCAAGCTCCTCGCCTTCCACGACGGGGTGAACGTCTCCCTGGGCCTCCCGCTGATCCGGACCTCCCCCGACCACGGCACCGCCCTCGACCTCGCCGGGACGGGAAAGGCCGATCCGCGGAGCATGATCTCGGCGATCCGCCTTGCCGCTCAATTGGTAAAGGCTCGCCAACGGGAAAAAGTGCGGTAAGCATACTCAGCCCCAGCCATGAATGTTTCCGACCTGCGCGGCATCCTGACCTACGTTCCCCAGTTCCGGGAAAAGGTCTTCGTCATCGCCATCGACGGCGCGATCGTCGCGCACGAGAATTTCCCGAACATCCTCCTCGACATCGCCGTGTTGCGGAGCCTGAACATCCGGATCGTCATCGTCCACGGCATCGCCCGGCAGATGGAGGACCTTGCGGCCTCCTCCGGCACCGTCCTCTCCAACATCGACGGGACCGGCGTCACCGACGAGGCGACCTTGGCCGTCGCCCTCACGGCGGCGAACCGGGTGACGCACGAGATCATGGAGGGCCTGGCCTCGAACGACCTCCGGGCCTGCTACAGCAACGCCGTCATCGCCCACCCCTTCGGGATCATCGGCGGCGTCGACCGGCAGTTCACGGGCCGGGTGGAGCGGCTCGATACGGCTTTCCTCAACGAGCTCCTCGACCGGGACATCACCCCCGTCGTCCCCCCCCTCGGCTTCGACGGGGAGGGGCGGACGTTCCGGGTGAACTCCGACGGCGTCGCGCAGACGATCGCCGAGGGGCTGCGGGCGGCGAAGCTGATCTACCTCTCCCCCCAGCCGGGCCTCCTGCGGGGGGAGGGACTCATCAGCCAGATGTCGGTCCAGGAGGCGGAGGAATTCTTCCGGAAATCGCGGACGGAGATCCCCGAAGGCCTCCGGTCGAAGGTCGAGCACGGCATCCGGGCCTGCAAGAACGGCGTCGGGCGGTCCCATATCCTCGACGGGCGGCGGGACGAGGCGATCCTCGGCGAGGTCTTCTCCAAGGTCGGCATCGGGACCATGATCTACGCCAACGAGTACACCGCGATCCGGCGGGCGATGAAGAAGGACGTGGGCCGGATCCTCTCCCTGACGGAGGAATCCGTCCAGACGCAGGGCCTGGTGAAACGGACCCGGGCGGGGATCGTCGCGCAGTTATCCGACTACTACGTCTTCGAGATCGACCGGAGCATCGCCGGATGCGTCGCCCTCCACGTCTACCCGGAGGAGAAGAAGGCCGAGATGGCCTGCCTCCACGTCAGCCGGGACCACGAGAACCAGGGGATCGGCCGGAAGCTGATGCTCTTCGTCGAGACCCTGGCGAAGGAGAAGGGGGCGGAGCAGCTCTTCGCCCTCTCGACCCAGGCCTTCAATTATTTCCAGCAGAAGGGCGGCTTCCGCGAGGTGCCGACCGATTTCCTCCCCCCCGGACGGCGGGAGAAGTACGACCAGAGCGGGCGGAACTCCAAGGTGCTGGCGAAGGATTTGAACGGGACGGAGTAGCGCGGCGATCCGCCAAACGTCCGGGAAGGAAAGTCCTCCATGTCGTTCCGCCTTCCCAGCCTCATCGTCGGACTGGCCCGCTATGGGGGGGTCGTCGCCCTTCCCGGCCTCATTCTCTTCCTCGCCTGCAAGCTGATCGGAAGAAAGGCCCGGCTGGTGCTGAAATTCAAGCAGCACCGCTGGCTGGCCGCCACCGATCGTCCTTCCGGGCTGAATTTCTTCCATGAGGTGATCGTCAGGGAGAGTTACGGCGCGATCGCCGCCGATATTCGGGGCTTCTCCCATCCCCTCGTTCTCGACATCGGCGCCAACTGCGGTGCCTTCGCCCTCTGGACGCTCTCCGAGAATCCAGGGGCTCGGGTGATCAGCTTCGAGCCGGGAGGAGCCTTTGAAAATCTTGTAGCCAATCGGGAGCTTTTTCTGGAAGGGGAGCGACGGCGGGAAAGGACGGATCTCTGGCAGGCGGAACGATGCGCCGTCTCTTCGGTAAACGGGACCGCCCGCTTCGCCGACGACCCGGGTTCGAGCATGGGACGGTTGACCGGGGAAGGCGGACAGGAGGTGCCGGTGCGGAGGATCGATTCGCTCGACCTGACTCCCGAAATTCTCAAGATCGATATCGAGGGGCACGAACTGGAGGCGTTGAAAGGGGCCGAACGAACACTGAAGACGACTCGGTTGATCGTCCTCGAATACCACAGCGAGGCCCTCCATCGGGAATGCGCCGCCTTTCTGTGGGAAGCGGGCTTCGAGGTGAGGGAGGTGCCCGGCACCGAACTCCTGGTGGCGCGGCCTTCGTGAAGGCCGATTCAACCTACAACCTACGGCGAGTCGTCGCCGATGATCTTGATCACCCACCGGCCGTCGTCGTCCTTGGCCCAACGGACGAAGCTGATGACGCCCTCGCTGCGCGGAATGTTGTAGGTGGTCTCATCGCGGGTCCAAGTCCTCAGGGGGTGGTGCGCGATCCGGTCCCGGTAGCGGTATTGGTCGGTGCCGTCGAAGAAGGCCGACCAGAGGCCGCCTTCCTTCGACATCTCGTGGATGGTGTCCTCGTAGGTGATGCTGGTGTTCCGCACGGTGGCGTGGGTCACGGCCCGGTAGGAGATGAAGCGCCAGTTGTTCGTCTTCGAGAAGAAGGTGAGGAAGGTCTCCTTGTCGCCGCCGACGATGCAGTTCAGGTAGGCCTGCATCGCGGCGTCGAGGCCATCGGACGACTTCGGGGCGAAGGAAACAAACATCGAGGCCATGAAGCCCACCACCGCAACGATCACCCCGATGGCGTAGAGAGAGGCTCGGTTCATCCGGATAGGGATTTTACCCAGTTTACCGCAAAGCCTCCCGGGGAGACAAGAGGCATCGTGCGCTCCGGCGCTATTGAATCACGCCTGCGACGGGGAAGCCTGCGGCGCGGAGGACCTCGGCGACGGCGGCGGGGCGGTCTCCCTGCAGGACGATTTCAAAGCCTCCGGCGGAGGCCGCCTCGGCGGTGCCGCCGCAGCCGAGGGCTTTTCGCACAGCGCGAAGGGTCTCCCCGGCCTCGATTTCCGAGGCGAAGCCGGCGGCGACGACGACGGTCTTCCCGCCCCGGTCCTTTTTCTCCCGCCGGAGGATCAGGCGGCTCTTCTTCGGAGTGGAAACGGCGGGTCGCGCCAAGGGTTCCGGCTCCCGTCCCGGGGGGAGGGAGGCCGTGTCGAGGGCGGCCAGGGCGGCGAAGGGATCCGTAACGAGGGGGGCGGCGGCGGCGGCCA
>CAISZB010000344.1 GCA_903889845.1 uncultured Verrucomicrobium sp.
AAAACGCCCAGACTCCTATTAGGGAGAAGTCGCCCCCCTTTCCCAGCCCCACAGCGCCAAATTGACAAGGACGGGACTCCTTCGCCAAGCTAAGGGGGTGAAGGTCTCCCCCTCTCCCTCCTCCCCTGCCGTCTTTGCCGGGGCGTCCCGGCTCCATGTCGGGGTCTATGACGAAGACGCGGTCCGCCGCGTCGCGAAGGAGGCCCGGGAGGAACTGGGCGGGGCGCCGACGCTGGGGATCGTCTTCGTGACGCCCGACTATATCCCGAAGATCGCCGATTTCCTCGAAGTCGTCCGCCTCCATGCCCACATTCCGCTCCTCGTCGGCGGGAGCGGCCACAGCCTCCTCGGTGTCGGGGAGGAGATGGAGGGGGGCTCCGGCTTCAGTCTCCTCCTCCTCCGCCTGCCGGGGGCCGAGGCCCGGGCTTTCCATATTCCCGCCTCGGCGATGGAGGGCGGCGGGAGCCGCGACGCCGTCGCCTGGCGCGCGTTCGTCGGGGCCGAGGCCGCCGCGTCGAAGGCGTGGCTGGCCCTCGTCGATCCGTTCGATTTTCCCGTGGAGCGGTGGCTCACCCAATGGGACGAGGCGTTTTCCGGCATTCCCGTCTTCGGCGGCCTGGCCAGCGGCGCGAAGCGGCCCGGGGAGGGGATGGGGGCGAACGAGGCGTGGGTCTTCCTCAATGACCAGGTGGTCGATGGGGCCGTCGTCGTCGGCTTCGGCGGGGAGGTCTCGATCCGGACCCTCGTCTCCCAGGGGTGCAAGCCGATCGGGGAACCGAGCATCATCACCGGAGCCGATCAGAACATCCTCTACACCCTCGGCTCCCAGCCCGCCTACAAGATCCTCGACGGGGCCTTCCAGACGCTGAGCGACGGTGAGAAGGAGAAGGCCCGGGGTCATCTCTTCGCCGGGCTGGCGATGAGCGAGTACGTCGATGAGTTCAAGCGGGGCGATTTCCTCGTCCGCAGTATCCTTGGCGCCGACCCGAACACCGGGGCCGTCGCCATCGCCGCCCATCCCCGGATCGGGCAGACGCTGCAATACCAGCTTCGCGATGCCGAGGCCGCCTCGGCCGACCTGAACGAGGCCCTGGAACGGGAGACCCGCGATCCGGACGCGAAGAAGCGGCCCCCCGTCGCCGCCCTCGTCTTCACCTGCACGGGACGGGGCCGGAGCCTCTTCCGCGACGCGAGCCACGACGCGCGGGCCCTGGCCCAGGCCTTCCCCGGCCTGCCGATGGCCGGGTTCTTCGCCAACGGGGAGGTTGGTCCCGTCGGCTCCCACAGCTACATCCACGGTTACAGCGCCTCGATCGCGTTCTTCGGCGCGCCGCCGACGCCCTCCTTTTAGCCTTTAGTCCTGCTCCCCCATGCCCTCCGTCTTCATCAAGACCTACGGTTGCCAGATGAACGTCCGGGACTCGGAGCAGGTCGCCCGCGACCTCGCGGCCCGGGGCTATACCCTCGCCCCCGCCGAGGCCGAGGCCGACGTCATCCTCCTCAACACCTGCTCCGTCCGGGACATGGCGGAGCAGCGGGCCGTCGACAAGCTCGACCAACTCCGCCACCTGAAGCGGAAGAATCCGCGCCTGGTCCTGGGGATGATGGGCTGCATGGCGCAGAGCCGGGGCGCGGCCCTCTTCGACGGCCTGCCCGACCTCGACCTCGTCGTCGGGACGCAGAAATTCCACGAGGTCGCGGCCTATGTGGACCGGCTCCGCGCCGCCGATCCCGCCGCCCGGGAACTCATCGCCGACATCGGGGCCGAGGACGGTTCCCAGAACGCCATCCGGGACCACGTCCTGGAGCCGGGGCAGTGTTCGGCCTTCGTCTCGATCATGCAGGGGTGCAACATGCACTGTACCTTCTGCATCGTCCCCTCGACGCGCGGCCCGGAGCGGAGCCGCCCGATCCCGGAGATCGTCCGGGAGGTGGAGACCCTCGCCGCCGGGGGGGTGAAGGAGGTGACGCTCCTGGGCCAGATCGTGAACCTCTACGGGCGGCACGAGTTCGAGAAGCGGGACGGTCAATCGCCCTTTGTCCAACTCCTCCGCGCCGTCGCCGCGGTGCCGGGGATCGAGCGGGTCCGCTTCACCTCGCCCCATCCCGTCGGCTTCCGCGACGACCTGATCGAGGCGATCCGCGACGTGCCGCAAATCTGCGAGTCGGTCCACATGCCGCTCCAGTCGGGGAGCGATGCGATCCTGAAGGCGATGCACCGGGGGTACACGGCGGAGAAATACCTCGGCCTCGTCGAAAAGCTCCGCGCCGCCGTCCCCGATATTTCCATTTCGACCGACATCATCGTCGGCTTCCCCGGCGAGACCGAGGCCGACTTCGAGGCGACGAAGGCCCTCGCCGCCGCCGTCCGCTTCGACCAGGCCTACGTCTTCCGCTATTCCCCGCGCAAGGAGACCCCCGCCGCCGACCTTCCCGACCAGCTCTCCGAGGAGGTGAAGATGGCCCGGAACCAGGAACTCCTGACGTTGATCGACGGCCCGGTGAAGGAGAAGAGTCAGGCCCGCGTCGGCACCGTGGTTGAAATCCTCGTCGAGGGGGAGAGCAAGACCAACCCCGCCCGCTTCCAGGGCCGGACGCGCGGCAACCACCTGGTCATCGTCGAGCGGAACGAGCGGTGGCGCGGGCAGCTCCTCCCCGTCCGGATCACGGAGTCGACGGGCTATACTTCGTATGCGGAGCCCGCCATCCTTGAAAAGGACACGGTTTCAGCGCAGAGTCTCCTCCTTTCATGATTTACTCCTTCAGCCTGCAGGCCGTGGCCATCGTCATCGGCCTGGCCTACCTCCTCGGTCACCTGCCCGGTTTCTTCCGGCCCGCCCTCGTGGGGGAATGGCTCCGGGGAGTGCCGCGCAGCGGCCTGCTCGGCTACCTCTTCTTCGGCGCGGCGATGGTCTGGACCCTCTTCCTGGTCGCGACGATCGACCTCGGGGAATTCTCCACCTATCGGGTGCGGATCTTCATTTTCTTCCTCGCGCTGGGGACCGGGGTGCTGTTCTACGCGCGGGATTACCTGGCCGTCCGGGGGCTGGCGGCCCTCCTCTGCCTGGCCGCCGACATCGTCCTCGACGCCGCCTTCCTGCACAACGAACCGGCGAAGCTGGTCTACGTCACCCTCGCCTACGTCTGGGTCGTCGTCGGGATTCTGCTCTTCTTTTCCCCCTACCGTCTCCGGGACGCCATCGCGTGGGGGACGGCGACGCCGGAGCGGATCAAGCTCCTGTCCGCGGGCGGCGCGGGCTTCGGGCTGGTGCTGTTGGGGATTGGGATTGTGGCGTTTTGATTCGAGCTACCCAATCCTCTGCGCCCGGAACGGGCGGGCGGTCTGCTTTTTCCCCTTCGCCTCCGCCCCCCGGAACGCCTCGATGGCCTGTTCCAGGAAGGTGATCCGGTCCCGGAGCGTCATCGAGGAGGAGGCGATCTGCTCGACGAAGGCGGCGTTCTGTTCCGCCATCTTGTCCTGTTCCGAGAAGGAGATGGAGAGCTCGGAGATGCCTGTCGACTGCTCCCCGGTCGCCTCGGCGACGCGGGTGACGAGGTCGGCGGTGCGGCGCGCCTCGGTGACGATCGTCCCGATCGTCCGGCCCGCCTCGGCGGCCTCGCTCTGGCTCGCGTGGATCGTCGCGACGGAGGCCTCGATCAGGGTGTTGATTTCCTTCGCCGCCTCGGCGCTTTTCCGGGCGAGGGAACGGACCTCTTCCGCAACGACGGCGAACCCCGCGCCGGCCTCGCCGGCCCGGGCCGCCTCGACGGCGGCGTTGAGGGCCAGGATATTGGTCTGGAAGGCGATGCCGTCGATCAGGTCGGTGATGGCGGCGATCTTCTTGCTCGCCTGGCCGATCTCCTCGATCCGGGTGACGAGGCGCTGCACGGCTTCCCCACCGTGGCCGGCCTTCTCCGCCGCGCCGATGGCGGAGGACATCGCCTCCTTGGCGGCGGTGGCGCTGTCCCGGACGTTCCCGGAAATCTTGGCGAGGGAGGTGACGCTTCCCTCCTGGGTGGAGCGGGCCTCCTCCGTCCGGGAGCTGAGGCTCAGGTTCCCGTCGGAAATCTCCGTCACGGCCTGGGCCAGTTCCGAGGTCTGTCGCGCCACGTCCCCGATGAGGGCGTGGAGGTTGAGGCCGGACTGGTTCACCGTCCGCATCAGGATGCCCAGTTCGTCGACGCGGCCCAGCTCCAGATGGACTCCGGCCTGGCCGCTGGCCAGGATCTCGGCCCGGGCGAGGATGCGCCGGAGGGGGGTGACGATCTCCCGCTCCAGGAAGAACGAGGCCAGTGTGGCGCAGCCGAAGGCGATCAGGGAGGCGTGGAGGAGGATGGGGATTCCCGCGACCGCGACGGCGGCGGCGACCCCGAGGGCGGCGGCGCCGAAGCAGCCCAGGACGATCCGCCTCCGGAGGGAGAGGGTCTGGAGCAGGGAGAGGAAGCCGAGGAAGCCCTTCCGGCAGACGAGGCCGAGGTGGAGCTTGTGGTCCCGCAGTTGTCCTGCCTGGATCGCCTTGTAGAGGGCGGCGGCGGCGGTCTTCTCCGCATGGGAGGCCACGGTGCGGACCGACATAGTAGCCGACCGTCGTTCCCCCCCTCGTGATCGGGGTGACGTTCGCCCGGACCCAGTAGCAGTCCCCGTTCTTCCTCCGGTTCTTCACGATCCCGGTCCACGCCTTGCCTTTCTGGATCGTTGCCCAGAGGTCGGCGAAGGCCTCTGCCGGGACGTCGGGATGGCGGATGATGTTGTGGGGTTGGCCCAGCATTTCTTCGAGGGTGAAGCCGCTCGCCTCCACGAAGGCGGCGTTGCCGTAGGTGATGCGGCCTTCGAGGTCGGTGGTCGACATCAGCGTGATGTCGGGGGGGAGCGGGTGCTCGCGTTGAGTCACGGGCAGATTCATTCTCACGGCGGGCCTTTCTGTTTTGGGAACGGAGTTCCAGTTATCCTTTTTTGGTATAACCTAGCCGAGATCGGAGCAGGAACGACAAAAATGCCGCTGTTGCCTGGGAAACTTGAGACAGAAAAGAATCGGTATTGTGGTGAAAGACTTGTTGTTGGGGTGGAGCGCCCGCCCGGTCGGTTCATTTGCCCTGAATGTACCGTGATTAAGTAGAAACACTTAAGTTTGATGGGGTATTTTGTCCGCCTGGCATTTTTTTAATTGTAATCGCCCTAAAGCCCAGTTATTCCTCAATTCCTATGAAAAAGAGCGCGGGGGGATTCCCTCACCATGTTTCGGTATTGGTTTTGGCTCTGGCAGGGGTGATGGGGATGGCCACGGCTCGGATTCAGGCACAAACGTCGGCAGCGGCGGCGTCTTCGAACGACGCCCTCAGTACGGCGAAGACAATGCCCGATACCAGTTCCTATCCTGGCTTCACGCCCCCCCCCTTCAAGGTCAACGCCGAGCCCCGGACGATGAAGACGGGCGCCGAAGTCGCCGTCTTCGGCGGCATCGATTTCCTCCAGTCGGGACCGTTTAAGGAAACGTATGCGAACGGATCGGCGTCGGCGGTGTCGTGGCCGACGGCCCGGACCCATGACGGCGAGGTCTTCGGCGCCAAGGTCGGCTACACGTGGCCCGCCTGGGGCAAGGGACCCGGCTTTACGTCGAGCTCGGTCCCCTTGGAGGTCGACGAGGACTCGGGTCCGCAGCTCCTTCCTTCGGTCGAGGCCGAGTTCTTCTACAGCAATCATAAGTTCGAGGCCAGGGGGCCGTTCTTTGGCCGCGGTGGCGTCGGAGCCCAGTCGGTCGACGAGGGCGATCTGCGCGCCAGCATGCGGGAATACGTCTTCACGGTGAATCCCGTCCTCCGCGCCCAGGTCTGGCGCTTCCGTCCCTACGTCGGCGCGGGGATCGGCGGCGCGATCGTCCAGCTCCAGGACGCGACGATGCAGAACGCCATCCCTCAGACCGGCGTCTATTCCACCTTGAACACTTCCCCGAGCGACCAATACACGCTTTGCCTGGCGACGCAGTTCATGGCGGGAAGCGATTTCTTCGTCACGCGAAACATCTCCCTCTTCGGGGAATACAAGTTCCTCGCGCTGATCTCCCCGGGGTTCAAGGGCGCCGGTGGGTACAACCTGCAGGGCGACTACTACGGCGAGAACATCGCCACGGCGGGGGTTCGTTACCACTTCTAGGCTTTAGGCGTCCACGCTCTTTGAAAAGCCGCCGTCCCGCGAGGGAGGGCGGCTTTTTTCGTGCTGCGTGGGGAGAATCACCCCCTCCGCGCTCTATTATTGATGCGCACCCCCTGGGGAATCAGGGGGGAGGCTTGTTCTTTGTCCTGCGCAAGGTTACGCTGGCCTCTCTTTTTTTGCCATGTCTGCCCCCGACCCCCTCTCCGCCCTCACCGACGCCCTCCTCGATTCCTATGCGGAGTGCGGGGGGATCAACCACATCGACGGGGTCAACCTCCCCTCGAAGCCGGTCGTCGCCGCGCTGACGGAGGAGATCCTTCACCTCCTCTTCCCCGGCTTCTACGCCGGGCGGCCCATCTGCGGGAAGGAGATGCCGGGCCTGGTCTTGGAGACGCTCCGCGACCTCCGGCCGAAGCTGGTGGAGGAGATCGGGAAGAGCCTCGACTTCGCCCCCGTCCCCGGCCTGACGGCGGAGGGGGAGGCCGACTTTTTCCTCGCGCAGCTCATTCCCGTCCGGACGATCCTCCAGACCGATGTCGAGGCGGCCCACGCGGGCGACCCGGCGGCGGGGAGCACCGAGGAGGTGATCCTTTCCTACCCCTGCATCGAGGCCATCGCCGTCTACCGGCTGGCGAACGTCCTCTACCGGCGGCAGATCGCCCTCCTGCCCCGGATGATGACGGAATGGGCCCACTCCCGCACGGGGATCGACATCCATCCGGGCGCGACGATCGGCTCCCATTTCTTCATCGACCACGGCACCGGCGTCGTCATCGGGGAGACGTGCGAAATCGGGCGCAACGTGAAGGTCT
>CAISZB010000345.1 GCA_903889845.1 uncultured Verrucomicrobium sp.
AGGAAGGAGCAACAACGGGGGTGGGGCGCAGAACCCCGGCCCGAAGGGTTGGCCCGGAAAGGCTCTCCCCCGTTGTTGCTCCCGGTCACGATGTGTGTTCAACACACCGTGCCGCTCGCGCCTAGGCGGAGAGCCTTTCCGGGCCAACGCGACCCACCGGAGATTCTAAACAGTTTCTTATAGCGCTTTCGCCGCGCCGCCGACCAGCGTCGGGGGGTCGGCCCGGTGCGTGATCTGGTCCCAGAAGAGGAGCCACGGCGGGCGGAAATAGCCGCGCTCGTAGGCCTCGTACTTCGTCAGGATCGCATCGACGTAGCGGCGGGTCGAGCCGAAGGCGATCCGGTTGCGGAACGCCGCCGCGTCGGTCGGCGCGAGGGGATCGACCCACCGCAGCGCGTTGCTCCGACCCGCATTGTACTCGGCCAACGCGAAGACCTCCGCATGATCGACCCCCGGCCAGTGGTGGAGCATCCGGGCGATGTACCAGGTCCCGATCCTGATATTGGTCTCCGGGTCGAAGAGGCTGTCGGGATCGGCGTCGAGGGGGTTCGGGCGCTCGTTCACCCGCGCCCATTCCGCCGCAACGCCGGGCGTTACCTGCATCAGGCCCCGCTCCCGCTTCAGCCCCCGCGCGTGGGGCTGGAAGCGGCTTTCCCGCCAGATGATCGCGCGGATGAGAAGGGGATCGACGTTGTTTTCCAAAGCCGCCGGCCCGATCAGCCCGTCGAACTGCGTCTGCCGCGCGATCGACCGCTGCTGCCACACCCACGCCCCGGCCCCCAGCCCCCCGAGGAGGAAGGCAAGGAAAAGGAACAGCAAGAACGAGCGAAGGCGCATACGGCAGTACAGTCTCGCGGAAAAAAGGCAGGGGGCAAGCCTCGGAGGAGGGGGCTACGCCACCATCAGCGGATCGACATCGACCGACGTCTTCACCTCCTCCTCCCACGCCGGATCGGCGAGGAGGGCCGAGAGGAAGCGCGAGACATCGGGGACGCGCTGAGTGAGGAGGAGCTGGTTGAAGCGGAACAGCCCGTCGATCCGGACGATGGCGGCGGGGGCGACTTCCCCGGCCTCGCCCAGGTTCCCGGCGGTCATCCCCTCGGTGATCTTCTTCCCGATCTGCTCGGCGACGAAGCGGGTCTTCTCCTCGCTCTTCCCCTTCCACCGGACCAGGACGGCGCGGCGGTAGGGCGGGTAGCCGAGGGCCTTGCGGAATTCGAGCTCCTGCTCGGCGAAGCCGTCGTAATCGTGGTGCCGCGCATACTGGATCGCGGGATGGAACGGCGTCCGTGTCTGGATGAAGACCTCGCCCAGGGTCTCCGCCCGGCCCGCCCGCCCGGCCACCTGCATCAGCTGTTGGAAGACCCGTTCCCCGGACCGGAAATCGGGAATCTGGAGCGCCCCATCGACGTTGATGACGCCGACGCAGGTGACGCGGGGGAAATCGAGTCCCTTCGCAATCATCTGCGTCCCGACCAGGATATCGATCTCCCCGGCGGCGAAGGCGGCGAGGGCGCGGTGGTGCGCGTCCTTCCCGCGCATCGAGTCGGAATCCATCCGCAGCATCCGGGCCTGAGGGAACTCCTTCGCCACGACTTCCTCGATCTTCTGCGTCCCCTGGCCGCCGTAGCGGTAATCGGGCGCGCCGCAGGCGGGACACTTCGGCGGGACCGGCGCGGCGTGGTCGCAGAGATGGCAGCGGAGCCGCCCGTCACTCCGGTGCCAGGTGAGGGAGATGCTGCACCGGGGACACATCTCGACGTGGCCGCACTCGGGGCACTGGAGCGCCGTCGAGTGGCCGCGCCGGTTGAGGTAGAGGAGGACCTGCTCGTGCCGTTCCAGCCGCAGCGTCACCGCCTCGCGGAGGCGCGGGGAGAGGGCGACGGAGGGGGGCGGTTCCCCCTCCTTCGGCTTCGACTTCATCCTCAGGTCGATCACGTGGACCGTCGGCATCGGACGCGAGGCGACGCGGGCCGGGAGCCGGACGAGGCGGTATTTTCCTTGCTCCGCGTTATAAAAGGATTCGAGCGACGGCGTCGCCGACCCGAGGACGACGGGGATCTTTTCCAGATGCGCCCGCATCACGGCCAGATCGCGCCCGTGGTAGTAGGGGGCCTCCTCCTGCTTGTAGGACCCCTCGTGCTCCTCATCGACGACGATGAGGCCGAGGTCTTCCGCCGGGGCGAAGATGGCGGAACGCGCCCCGATCACGATCCGGGCGCGGCCCTCCCGGATCTGCCGCCATTGGTCATACCGTTCGCCACGCGAGAGGCCGCTATGGAGGACCGCAACGCGGACCTTCTGCCCCAGGAACCGGGCGCGGAACCGCTCGACCGCCTGGGGCGTCAGCGCGATTTCCGGGACGATCATCAGGGCACTCTTCCCGGCGTCGAGCGTCGCGGCGATGGCGCGGAGGTAGACCTCCGTCTTCCCGCTCCCCGTCACGCCGAGGAGGAGGACCGGACGGGGTTTCTCCCCCGCCGCCGCCTTGGCCTGCTCCTCCGCGATTGCGGCGAGGGCGGCGGCCTGCGCCGGGTTCGGCGCATGTTCGGCGGCGACGGGATCGGGGAGGCGGAGGAACGGGTCGCGCTCCTTCTCGGCATTCTCGATGGAGATGAAGCCCCGGTCCCGCAGCCCCTGCCAGACGGCGCGGCCGATCCCGGTCTCGGAACACAAATCGCCGAACCAGCCGCCGCCGTGCTCGCGGAGGTGGTGCCACGCCTCCAACTGCTTCTTCGCCCGCCCGCCGAGCGCGGCCAGGACGTCCTCGTCGGAGACGTCGGCCCGCGCCTCGACCCAGAGGCGGACCAGCGCCCCGGCCTCGTTGCGGACCGGCTCCGGCAGGATGCAGTGGAGCGCCGCGGCGAGGGGGGCGCAGTAATAGTCGGCCATCCACCGCGCAAGGCCGAAGAGAGCGGGCGGCACCACCGGCGTCTCCCCGACGAGGCCGGAAAGGGCGCGGACCTTCGCGAACTCCGTCCGTTCCAGCATCTCGATCACGATGCCGGAGGTCTCCGCATGGCGGAGCGGCATCCGCACCCGCATCCCGATCCCGACCCGCCCGCGGAGCGCATCGGGCACCGCATAGTCATACGCCCGGTCCCGGGAATTCTCCGGGACGACGCGGACGTAGGGGAAGGCATCGGGGGGCATGGGAGGATCAGCGTAAGCGGAATCGGCGGGCAGGCAAGAGCGGGGGGGGGACGCGAAGAGGAAGGGGACCCCTTCGGGGCAGGGACTGCCGTCGCGATAGCGACACAGAGGCAAAGGGGAAGCTGACTGGCATGGCCGGGAGGCAACGAGCGACACCACCGGTAAACCGGGGATAAGAAATCCGCCCCGAAACCGAGGCCGCCTGATATGGAACTCCCGCCGGGGCGGTCGCCTTGACGGCCTGTTTCCGAAGTGCGCCCCGGCGAGAGCGTGCCGGGAAAAAGCATCCCATGCGGGGCGCAATCTTTATGGTTGCGTTACCGGTGGTGCTCGCGCTCCCGCGCTCGACCACCGGCTACCGGCTTCGATCCCTCCGGGATCGAGGAGCCCTATCTCGGGAGAAGGCCCGATTCTCTGAATATCAATTTTGTTGTAAAAACAACTTTTACCGCAACCCGCCGAAGGGACCGGCGTCTTGCTTTCTGAAAACTCATCCTTTTTCAAAAATGACACCCCTCCCCCTGCTCCGCCGGACGTTGTTGGCTCTTGCTTTGGGAACCCTGGCGACCGGCCTCGCCCTCGCGAGAACCGCAACGGAAACCCCGGTCCGGTTACCCGTCTTCGTCCCCGAGTCGGCAGGCAGCGATGCGAACGACCCGGGCAACCTCGCCCACACCCGCCTGCGGGTCCTCGACACCGCCAAGGCGGCGACGAACTCGGCCCCGACCGGCAACGTCCTGATCAACAGCCCCGCGATGCTCCGCAGCGTCTACAGCCTCCCCTCGACCGGCGGCTCCGGGGCCATCGCCATCGTCGATGCCTACCACTATCCGACGGCGCTCAACGACTTCAACGTCTTCGCCTCGCAATACGGCCTCACGAAGGAGACCTCGACCAACGCGACCTCCCCCTCCAACAAGGTCTTCGAAGTCGTCTACGCCAACGGCCGGAAACCGGCCTCCGGCGGCGACTACATCGACAGCTGGAACCTGGAGGCCGCCCTCGACATCGAGTGGGCGCACGCCATGGCCCCCGGCGCGAAGATCTACCTCGTCGAAGCCGCCAGCGCCTCCAACAACGACCTCTTCCTTGCCGTCCGCGTGGCGGCCTCCCTCCCCGGCGTGCGGGAAGTCTCCATGAGCTGGGGCGAGGGCGAGTGGCCGGGCGAGGTCCGCTACGATTCCCTCTTCACCGGCAACGGGGTCGTCTTCCTCGCCGCCGGCGGCGACGCCAGCGACACGATCGAATATCCCTCCGCCTCCCCCAACGTCGTCAGCGTCGGCGGGACGACCCTCAACCGCGACGCCTCCGGCAACTTCCTGAGTGAGACCGCCTGGGACGAAACCGGCTGCGGCATCAGCCGCTACGAGCCCCGCCCCACCTACCAAAGCGCCCTCTCCAGCCTCCTCGGAAAAAAGCGGGGAACGAACGACCTCTCCTTCGTCGCCGATCCCAACACCGGCGTCTACGTCTACGACAGCACCCCCCTGTGGGGCGAGGCGGGCTGGTGGACCGTCGGCGGGACCAGCCTCTCCACCCCCGCCATCGCGGGCGTCCTGAATCTGGCCGCCACGGCCTCCGCCTCTTCGGCCTCCGCCGCCGTCCGGGAGGTGAGCCTCTTCGGCACCCAGTTCGGCCCCTATCGCTTTATCGGCTCCTCCTTCGGCAACGTAAGCAGCAGCGGCTTCGCCGCCAGTTCGGTGGCCGAGTTGACCCGGATCTACGACAACCTCGGTAAGGCCGGTGACTTCCGGGACATCAGTTCCGGAACCGACGGCACCCTCTCCGCCACCCCCGGCTGGGACTTCGTGACCGGCGTAGGCAGCCCTGTCGGATTGGGCGGAAAATAGACTGTTCGTCCCCAGGGCCGACGCATCAAAATCCATTTTCCCCCGCGCCTCTGCGAAGCGGTCCAGGAAGCAGCGGAGATCGTGTCATTGAAAAGAGAGGGCGGCATGACTCTATCCGCGGCCCTCTGAGCGGGAGGCAACCGCAGCGCCTTTGGTTCCCTCCCATGCAAATCAGTTTTCTCTTGAGGTATTTGCGCTCTCGCGCAGGCAGTCGCGAACCCTTCCCGCCAGCGAAGCCAAGCGTGTCCCCTTGCTCCCTCTTCTCCATCAACATGACTTGATGCGTAGACCCTGTTCATCCCTTGACTATGACCGGAAATAAGTCACTTTTATGACCAACTGACGCTCAAGCTGCTCATGTTGCACAAGCTGCTCAAGGGATGTTCAGAGAAGAAGTGGTTTTTTGTGAAGTCTCAGAGTAAATCCGAGACGCTCATAACCTGAAGGTCGTTGGTTCAAATCCAGCCCCCGCAACCAATTTCCTAAAGCTGAAAAGCCCCGGAAAGTCCTTGAATAAAGGCTTCCGGGGCTTTTTTGTTTTCTGAGTCTTTTCCAGCTGGCAAGGTGTGGCAATACTCGGCAACGCGCTTAAATTGGTCGTAAACTAGTCGTTGATTTACTCTGAAGAGCTGAATTTGAGGGCGGGCTCGTCGTGAATCCACTCCGATCCGCATTTCGAGGGGTGACCGGCCCCTCCTCCGCCGACCTTCTTCCGTTCCGGGGTCGCGGTCGGGGCCTACGCGGTCGCTGGTATAAAAGGCGGTCGAAAAATGAGACAGTGAGCGGGGCGGTCGAAAAGTGAGACATCCTATAAAAAGAAAGGATGTACATGGAGATGGACTTGTGG
>CAISZB010000346.1 GCA_903889845.1 uncultured Verrucomicrobium sp.
AAGAGCAGGGCTACATCCTTGACTCCAATACCTGCTTCCCCTCCAATGTCCCCAACGGGGTGTCACACTATTGGACCGCCACGTGTCTCAGTTTTGGACCGCCCTACGCACCCGGTGATCAGATTCGTGTAGGTCCCCGCCTGGACGTTGAGGAAATCGACCAGCATCCCCGAATTGAGCGAGACCGTCGTCGCCCCCGCCAGGGAGAGCGTGGAGTTCGTGTTGCCCGCCCCCAGGACGAACGTGAGCGTCGAGCCCGAGGCCATCGTCAGCGCATTGCTGAAAGTGAGCGTCGTCCCCGTCGCCGTCCCCGCCGCCAGGATGCCGCCGGTGTTCACCGTCGTCGCCCCGGCGATGGTCCCGGTGCCGGTCAGCGTCGCCCCGCTGCTCACCGTCGTCGTCGTATTCGCCAACTGCCCGGTGACGGAGAGCGTACCCGCGCTCACGCTCGTCGTCCCCGTGTAGGTATTGTTGCCCGCCAGGATCAAGGTTCCCGTGCCGGTCTTCGTCACCGGCACCGCCGCCGGCCCGCTGATGATACCGCCGATGGTGAGGGTGTTCGCCTGCGTATTGATCGTCAACCCTCCCGTCATGGCAGCGAGGAGGGCGATGTTGCGATTCGCATTGATCGTGAAGGAGGCGTTGGCCCGCAGGACGTCGGTTCCTCCGGCAGCAGTGAAGGTGATGTTCGTCGCCGCAGCGGCGGGAGCCGCGCCGAAGTTCGAGTCCTGATTCACATCGATGGTGAAGGTTCCGGCCGTATTGTTATTGAACGTCGTGGCCCCGCTGTAGGTATTGACACTCGTGCTTGTCAGGATCAGGTCGGAACCCGTCGTACCCGTGTAATACTCAACCCCGCGCCCGGCCCCGCTATCCCCGATGACGGCACTCATGGTACCGACGGCAGCGGACAGGGCAATCCGCGCGCTGGCTCCCGACAAGGAAATCGCTCCCGTCACAGTCTCACCGGTGGCATTGTAAACAAGCTGCCCCCGGCTGGCATCTCCCGTCCCCCCTCCCAGAACCAGATTCTGGAAATTGAAAGTATTACTGGCCAAAAACAACCTCAGCGAGGCCGACGAGCCGACCGTAACCGAACTCGCGGAACTGAACACTCCCGTATTGTAGATAGCCACTTCGACCTGTTTTCCGTTGCCGCCAATCGTCACAGGCCCAGTCAGACCCGTATTGGAAAGAGTACCCCCAAAGTTAAGCAGGGAATCCGCCGAACCCGAGTTCAAGATCGTCAACCCGCCCGAATTCACGATCGGGGCATTGATCCCCGTGCCGACGCTTGTGCCGCCGATTCCGTTCAAGGTGATTGTCGCGGCAGAAGCTCCGGTCAGCCCTCCGAGGTAGAGACTGCTCGCCGCACTGGTCGAGGAGATGGTGTAGGCGGTCGTATTATTAGCGAGATAATTGAATGTCAGATTACCGACATACACATTTCCACTAAGAGTGACGGTATCGGATGCCGCCAGCGCCGTCGTATTCCCCAACCCGAAGACCACCGTGTCGGTCCCGCCTGACGTCGAAGTCGTCGCCGCCAGACTGGCACTATACCAATTCGCGGAAGTGTTCGTCCATGTCCCCGTTCCGTCCGATCCACCGCTGGCGCTCGAAGTGGCATCCCACGTCAACGTATCGGCCAAGCCCGTCGATGCCATGGCACCGAGCAAAACCCCCAAGCCGATCGACCGGAAACCCTTCAACTTCAGACACAACGTTTTCATAGCGCGTTTTTTTGCGTTTATGTTTTGCAATTTTAAAACCCAAAGCATTACATTAACTATAAATATAATCCTAATAGATTCTTAGTTGTGATGTCAACTTTGAATTTTATCTTTCGTTTATCTGCTTGCGAAAGCCGAATCGGGATGTAATAACTTGCATTGTAATGCAATGAATCCCTTCGTCGTTGAAAATGGCCCCCAGCACAAGGCCGCCTACGCCCAGGTCGAGGCTTTCCTGCGGAAAGAGATCGAGGAAAAGCGGCTGGTGTGGGGGGATCGCCTCCCGCCCGTCCAGCAATTGTCGGCCCTCTTCAAGACGAGCGTCTTCACGATCCAGACGGCCTTAGCCCCTCTGATCCGGGAGGGGCTGCTAGAGAGTTCCCCTCGCAGGGGAACCTTTGTCCGCTTCGGCCCTCCCCGGCTCACCAGCGTCGGCATCTACTGCGAAGACGACTTCCTGAAGAGCCCGTGGCGGGAATTCTACCGGCACCTCTACGCCGAGCTCTCCGACATCCTTTCCCTCGATCGGATCAGCTGCCAGCTCTGGACCGATCCGCGTCCCAAAAGCGAGCAGGACAGCATCCCGCCGCAAATCGCGACCGCCATCAGAAAGAAAAAAGTCCAGGCCTTCATCTCCATCTCGACGAATCCGCAGGGCATGAAGTGGATCGAAAAACTGGAGGTTCCCGTCTCCACCATGGGCAGCTCGACCCTTCCTGCGCGCGTGAGCTACGACACGAAGCAGATGCTCCGCATCTCGCTGGACATGCTGAAGAAACAGGGATGCCGTTCCGTGGGCGCCATCCTGCCTTGGCCCGTCTGGGGCCCGGAGGAAACGGACCGCATTGAGGAGATTGCGGGAACCTACCCGGTGCTGCTCGAAGAGGCGGCCAACTTCGGCCTCACCATCCGCAATAGTTGGATTCGCACGCCGTCCGGGTTCAAGACAGGGGCGGAATACGAGGAATTCGGCTACCGGGAATTCCTCCGCTTGTGGGAACAGCCCGAACGGCCCGACGGACTCTTCGTCTTTCCCGATCTCATCGTCAAGGGCGTATCGACGGCCATCCTCCAATCGGGAGTCCGGGTCCCGACCGATTTGAAGGTCGTTTTCCACCGGGACGAAGGCATCCCCTACCTCTGCCCCCTCAACGCGACATGGGTCGTCAGCAACCCCCGCCACTACGCCGTCGCCCTGATCGAGCAATTGAAGCATCAGTTGGCCGGGTACACCGTGCAGCCCATCCACATCCCGTTTTCGTTGAATCCCTGCTCCCCCCAGTCCCCTCTTTGATGCCCCTCACCGCCCTCCGGCGTCTCGGCCCCTCCGCCACTACCGAAAAAGAAAAGCCCCGATACGGATCGCCGTACCGGTCGATTGGTCGGGCTTTTTCTCCGCGATCTTGAGACGCAGGACGTGGTCGCCGGGAGGGAGGTCTTCGGCCCAAAGGACGAAATTGGCCCGTGTCGAGGTCAGGCAATATTTATCCCAGGCGGACATCGTCTTCACCGGCCCCCCGTCGATAGACCATTCGACCATGCCGGAATCGGGTGCCATCAGCCAATAAAGCCCGAAGGCCGTGCCCTGGAAGGGAAACGTCAGCTCCGACCCCGGCGTGCTGCAGACAAGGCGGTGAGGGAAACGACCCGCCAGCGATTGCTCCTCCTTCGTCCATCCGGGGGCCTCGACCGTCCAGGCATCGACCATCGAGGTATTTTCGGCCACGTTGGCATGGAGCGGCGCGGGAAGGTCGGGGGCCGGGGAAGCCGCCTCGCCGAGGTGCGACTGGAGAAACTCGATCACGGTGGCGGCATAAATCTGATAGCCCGCATCGTGCGGATGGGTCCCGTCCTTGGTCAGGGTCTCCCAGGTCCCCTTGCCGTCCTGGATCGCCTGCCAGAGAGCCTTCCCGACATTGACCGAGGGTAGGCTGTAGTAATCGGCGATTTCCTGCTCGGAGGCCACGGCGGGGGGCAGAACGCCCTTGCTGTAGGTCTCGGCCGCTTTGTTGGTGGTGTAGACGACGACGATATCCGCATTCGGATTCGCCTTGAGGATTTGCCGGAGGACCCCTTCGTAATAGAGGGAGCGGATGGCCGTCGGCGCCGTGGCGTCGTTCACGGCGAATTCCACGAAGACCAGATCGGGATTCTTGTCGAGGAGGTCGCGTCGGCAGCGGAACGCCCCCAGATCGGAGCCGGTGCCTCCGACGGCGGCGTTGACTTCGGTGATCCGGGCCTGGGGAAATTGTTGGCGGAACCACGCCGTGGTCAGGGAACGCCAACATTGGGCAGGATTGGAAGCCCCGGCCCCCTCGGTGATCGATCCCCCGAAGTAGCCGATGACGAGCTGCTTGTCCTGGTCCAGCTTCGCCCACGTTCGCCCCAATCCCTGCGAGGCTGCAAAGGTGGAGGAAAGCGCGGCGAGACCCGCGACGACGGAGAGGAGAAGGCGTTTCATGGGGAATCAAATCAGGGAGACCGGAGCGCGTCATGCGCTACGGCCGGAAGACCGTGGCCTTGCCGGAAAGCGGATCGATCCGCACCGTGAGGTAATTGGACGGCAGATTGTTGGCCACCAGCCGGTCGGAGGCCGCGATCAGCGTGAGGAACCACTCCTTGCTCGGGTCGAGGTCGGTCTCCCCCGTCGGCAGGAAGTAGAAGCTGATGTAGGAATACTGGGTCCCGATGCGGGGCAGCGGCCAGAGAAGCGTCGTGTCCGAACTGTAGGGTGAAGGGGTGGTCCCGAAAAACGAGCTGGCGGAGGGCGTTTCGCAGATCACTGCGGGACTCGCAAAAGAGGTGACAGGGGTGATCGCCTGCAACGCCGTCTCCCCCACGACGAACAACTGCATCGCACTGTAGGAGGAATGCGCCGAATCCGGGGAATCACTCAGCTTGTAGAACCGGACCTCGACCCGCCGATTCTTCGTCATCGCCGTCTGCCGAGCCAAGCCGAGCCCGTCGACCACCATGCGCCCGCTATCGCTCAGACTCGAAGACCGCGAGAGCGACGTGAAGGAGGAAGTGGAGAACGCGAGCAGCAGCCCGATGATCGCCATCACCACCAGCAACTCGACCAGGCTGAAGCCGCGGGGGCCGACGGGAAAAGAGGATCGATCCGGATACTTCATGGATGAAAGACGGTCGTGCCGACAATGCGGAATTTGTAATAGCCCTCCAGGGAAGTCGTGCCCGGGGACTGCGTCGGATCGGGAAGACTTGAACTCGTCACGTCGAGGTACCGCTCGACGAGGACGGAGCCCCTCTTTTCGCCCGAGATCTGGCCCGTCCCCTCGACCCACTGCGCCTGATTCGCATCGGTCTTCGCCTTCAACAGGGACTGCACCCGGTAGTGAACCTGATAGGTGTTCGACTTCGTCGTCAGCTTGGCATAGATGTCGGCATAGGGTTTCTCCCGGGTGTTGTCCCCGACCAGGGCGAAGCTCCCCGTCTGATCATACCACTGGGTGGCGAAGCCATTGTAGGTGTATCCCTTCGGAATAAGGAAAATATCGCAAATATCGGTGGCCGAGTGATAGATGTCCCCCGCCGCGAAGTGCGCGTCGAGTTGCTTCAGGGTTTCGTCCAGATTGAGGGAAAGCCGGGTCGGGCTGCCGACCGGCAACATTTGCGCGTAATTGAGGGGGGCCGACGAATTCATCTGATCGTCCTTGTACTGGCCGGGATACGCTGCCGTACCGGGAGGCAGATTGCCGGCCACCTTCTCCCCGGCCAAAGCGGCCCGGAGGGCAGTCGTCCGGGTAATGTAGGTGTAGGGCATGATCTCATAGTTCAGGTTGACCTTGCCCGCCGCGGAAAAGGGATCGCTCAGCGCATAGGGCTCGACGACCGGCATCCAGAAGAGATCGAGCAACAGATGGTCGGCCGGGTTCCCCGACGCCGGTTGATCCTTTTCCCCCGGATGAGCCGGTTTCCCGGCCAG
>CAISZB010000347.1 GCA_903889845.1 uncultured Verrucomicrobium sp.
ATCCCCCTCCCGCACGCCAGGCCCACACCCCGCAGGCCAAGCTGGGACCCAATCGATAAAAGGCCAGCCCGGTAACCCGTGCAGCAGGCCGTCCTCACCGAGCAACGACTCCAACTCTGCCAGTAGACTGCGCAAGCCCGGCAGGAATCCCCGAACGAAATCGGAGTCGTCCCGCCACCACGCATAATCGCGGAGCATCATCGGCCAGAACATCGCGAACGTCGCACTCTCCTGTCGCCACCCGCAGGGATACCGTTCTGCGACCAGACCGGAGACACGACGCGACCAGTCGAAGAGGTGCAGCGCGCGGCGACTCAGGCGATCATCAGGGAACCACGCGTAATTGGAGAGAGCGTCGAGAGCCGTGTCCCCGACATAGCACATCTGTTCGTAATAGGGTGTATCGGTCCAGGTCTCATGAGCCGAAATGCGGAACGACCTTTCAAAAATTGGCATCAGGCGGTCCCACTCCGTATCGGAGGAACTCCATTCCCCGGCCCGCTCCAAGGGATACCCCGTCGTCAGTAGCCCCAGTTTTTTGACCGTCAGCGGTTCCTTTCCCGTCCTGATAGTGAGTCGTACGTAGCGGCCGCACCGCCACCAAAGAGCAGGCACCCTCTCCCCGTCCCGGCCTGCGAAACGCCAGCGGTCGCCGAAGCCAACGAACACCTTCCCTTCGACTACGTTCCGGTTTCCCTTAAAGGACAGCCCCGAAACCCGACCCGCATCGGACTCCTCGTAAAGTGCCTCGGCCCACTCCCACGCAACCTCCGCCTCCGCCCCCCCGTCCACGACCAGGGCGGGATAACCACACTGGTATGTTTCAAAATCCCACAGCACCTCACAGGCTGTGTTCGGGGGCACCGTTACGAACCGGGACAGCCCCTCGCGGTCATCGAGCAGAGTCTGCCAGATCCCAATACGACTGTCCTTTGTATCGCCGGATAGGAAGGGCCTCGACTCTGTCTCCGTTCGTACCGCTCGAACACGCCCACCCGTCCATGGCTCGCGGCGTTGCTCGGGCAACTCGGCAGCCAAGAGCCGCCAGCCTGGACGTCGGACACCATAGATATTCGGCACCAGCGGCGCGGCGATGACCTCGGCGGCAACCGCATCAGTGTCCCTCCCCCACCGCTCCAAATCGAAATCGAAAGAGGGTCCCACGTCGTTATACCCCGGAAGAATGGGACGCAAAAGCGCGACCGCCTCCGTTAAATCCTCCACCTGCCACGCCGCCCTCCCTGTGTCGAGACAGACAGCAGACAACCCCTCTGCATGGAAGAGAAAACCACCTCGCCAGCTCACCTGCGCCATCGGCGGCGCGGGGGGAGGCGGGAGCGCCCCCAACTCAGCGCGGACCGCCACAGGCGGATCGACGAGGTACCAGACCAGCACCTCCAGTTCATGCGCTCCGGCCGCGAGCAGGATGCGGAGGGTCTGCACCGTCCAGTGCTCAACGTCACAGCGGTCAGGACCGAATGTGATGTCTCTCCCGTCGCAGCGCAACTGGAAACGCTGGTCACCAGTGACGTGGAAAAGCGACTCCGTCCTTTCCGGCAACTCAAACCGTAGCCTGAAGCGGAGGAACGCCGTCTCGCCGGACCGCCGGGCGGGATGCCAGATCCATGCAGCCTGCTCAGCCGGATGACCGGCGCGGGCATTGCCATCAGCAATGTGGGGGTATGCGCCATCAGGCAGGAACACCCGAGCTGGGGAGGGAAAGGCAGAATTCATATTTCAATTCACTTATGTTGCTCGTTTCGACGAGGGAGAAAGCTCATGTCCGCAGTACAGTTGCGAATTCCGTGTTTGGAAATACGAGGTCATTCCGGAGCGATGTATCTTTCCGCCCCCCCCATGGCAATGAACTTTCGATAGAGCGAAAAGTTCACCACCAAGGCTGCAACAGCTATAAGGAAACCGGCAACAAAGGTGAGGCGATACGCGTGCCCATAAGCATCGAGAACCGCCCCCATGGCCGGAGCGACCAAGATAAGCATCAAGCTATTAAGAACACCTCCCGCGGAGCTAATCTCGGTGAACTTGGAGCGTGGCAGAAGCCTTTGGCTGATCGAAGCCCCCGCCGTCGCAATGATTCCGGACATCACACCGTGGAGAACGAGGGCAACGAGATAGGTTGAACTATTCCTTACGGTGAAGGCCCCCCAGACCATCGCCCCCGCATACAGCGCGAGAGCGACAAGATTCACGAATAATGGATGGAATCGATCGGCCAGCGCACCGAGCGGATAGGCCAAAGCGAGAGAAATAGCATAGGTCAACGCGATGCCGATGCCGAAAGCATCCAGACTAACGCCAAGGCTCTTGGCGTAGAAGAGGGAATAAATATTAAACGGATTGCTGGCTAAGCCGGACAGGATGGATGCGGCAAAAAAAAGAAGATAATAAGGACATCCGTAACTGTCCTTGAGGTAGCTACGGAATGCGGGTAGAAGGCGGCTTCTTCCTGCGACGGCAGGAGGAGGAGGATAGTCTCCCTCCTTCAAGTTCAAACACATTAGGATAAAACCGACGCCGTAGAGAACGCCGATGCCAATAAAAATCCACATAAAATAGGACTCGGCTTTTCCCATTATTCGAAAATAAAAAATCATTCCCGCCACAAGACTGATCGCCCGAAAGAGACCGAAGAACCGCCCGATTACGGCTTGGGGCACGATGTCGTTGACGAGCCCCCCAAAAACGGTGTTTGCCGCGATGCAAAAGACCTCAAAGCAGGCCCACAGGCAACCCATCACCACCAGGATCATAGTATGGGCTCCTACTGCGGGAATCCCACTCCCGCGGTGCATGGCCTCGACAAGTTGCGGGCAAAAAGCAAGCCCGACCATCGATAGGACAATGAATGGAGTGGAGAAAAAGAGGATCGGGATGCGCCTCCCCATGCGGCTCCGCAACCGGTCCGACTTATAGCCAATAACCGGACCAACGACCAAACCCAGGGCGGCGGGAAGAGAGGAGAGCAGTATCGCCGTGAGCATGTCCGAAGCCCCATACCGCTTGAAAAGCAGCTGGATGACTGGAGGAATCGCCCGATCTCGCATCGAGAATGCGAAGTCCCCCCAGAGCAGCCAGAAAAAAAGGATTAGGAGCCCCCCGCCCGTGTACGTGAGCGTGCCAACCTTCCATTGTTTTTTGGGGGGCGGCGAGGAAGGGGAAGATTCCGAAATAGGCGGTATAAAAGGCGGTCGAAAAATGAGACAGTGAGCGGGGCGGTCGAAAAGTGAGACATCCTATAAAAAGAAAGGATGTACATGGAGATGGACCTGAGGACGCGAGTGCGTCGGAGGGTGTTAGATGAGAGCGAGCTCAAGCACAAAGTG
>CAISZB010000348.1 GCA_903889845.1 uncultured Verrucomicrobium sp.
CCTCGGAGATTCGGGGATTCAGCCGAGGCTACCGCCTCGGGAGGAGAAGAGCTTCCAGCCCACCCGGGTCCGCTCTCCAGCCCCGAAGGGCCGCAAGGCCCTTCTTACCACGCGAAATCCGTCGCAACGCCGTACGTCCTCGGCGCCCCGGAAACCTGCCCGTTGAGCCCGGAGTCGATGAGGGTGCTGTATTGGGCGTTGGCGAGGTTCTCCCCGTAGACGTAGGCCGACCAGTGGCGGGCCTCGTAGCCCAGCTTCGCGCCCACGAGGCCGTAGGCGTCCTGGCGGTAGCGGGCCTCGTTGTAGGCGCTGTAGTCGGTGTTCCCCAGGCCGCGCAGGTCGGCGTGGGCCAGCCAGCCGGAGGCGTGCCGGTAGGTCCCCTCCAGGAGGAAGGTGGCGCGGGGGACGTAGGGGACGTTGAGTCCGGCGGCGTCGATCCCGGTGTCGCTGTCCCGGTAGCGGACGAAGGTGGAGAGGGTGTACCCGGCGCTCCCGTGGAGGGTCAGCCCCTCGGCGGGGCGGACGGAGAGGTCGATCTCGGCGCCGCGGGAGGCGACTTCGGGAGCGTTCACGACGTCGCTGTTGGGGTAGTCGTTCCGCTGCAGCTGGTAGTTCTGCGTCTCGTTCCAGAAGAGGGTTGTCTTCGCCGTGAAGCGACGCTCTTTGTCTTCGTAGCGGGCGCCGATCTCGTTCGCCCACGTCTGTTCGCTGGCGTAGGGCTTGAGGGAGGCCTGGGCCAGGTAGGGCGCGTAGCCGCCGGGGCGGAAGGCGAGGCCGGAAGAGGTGAAGAGGGTGGTGTCGTCGCGCACTTTGTAGTCGGCCTCGGCCTTCGGGGCGAAGTTGAGCCACATCCGCCGGTCCCGCTGGGTGGAGGCGCTGTAGAGGGCGGTGCCGACGTAGGTGTTGTCGGAGCGGTCGGCCCCCTTGTCGTCGCCCTGGAAGCGGTTGGAGAGGATGAGGGAGAGCTTGTTGTCCATGCCGCCGGGGCGGACGGTGACGGCGCCGAAGGTGGCGTAGCTGTCGTAGTCGGCGCGGATGAGGCTGTTTGACGTGGCGTTGGTGGAGGTCTGGTTGATCTTGCCGGTCGCGGCGAAGTCGACGTGCTGGGTCTCCGCGCCCGCCAGCCACGCCAGCGGGGCGGTGCCGTCGGGGTCCTGGGAGGAGAGGCGGAGTTCCTGCGTGTATTGCTGCTCGTGGGTCCGGGCGGTGGTGATCGTGCTGGCACCGCCGAAGCCGGTGTCGAGGAGGTCGGGGTCGAGGTCGGCGGAGCGGTGGCTGCTGACGAAGACGACGCGGATCTCGTCCCCCTCGTAGCGGCTCCGCAGGGATTGGAGGCCGTTCTGGAGGTTGGAGTGGCCGTCGATCTTGTTCGGGGCGAGGTCGTGAGGGGAACTGAGGGGGGTGAAGCGGTGGGGGCCGTTGTTGTCGTAGTCCTGGGTGCCGTTGAGGTCGATGGTCCACTCCTTCGACGGCGTCCACCGCAGGGCGAGGCGTCCGCCGGACTCGGCGGAAAAATCGGGGTGGGTGTTGAGGAGGGGGTTCGTGAGGAAGCCGTCCTGGGCCGTGTGGTGGCCGGAGGCGAGGATCGAGACGTTGCTCCCCTTGCCGCCGACGGCCTCGGTGAATTCCCCGAAGAGGGAACGGTGGGCGTAGGTGCCGTATTCGGCGGAGAGCTTCGTGGAGAAATAGGGCTTCGGCGCGTCGCTCTCGATCTCGATGACGCCCATCGGGGCGTTCTGCCCCCAGAAGCCGGACTGGGGGCCTTCCCAGATCCGGACGGTGTCGATGGCCTGGGCGTCGAAGTGGGTCAGGATCGGCGAGGAGGAGGGGACGCCGTCGATGTAGTAGACGACGGCGGGATCGGTGTAGCTGAGGGAATTCATCATCCCGCGCAGGCCGGAAATGCTGTTGACGGTCGGCTCCCCGCCGTTGTAGGGTGACGAGGTTCGGCGCGAGGGCGCTGAAGTCGGTGGGGCCGGTGACCTTGAAGTCCTGGGTCTCGCGGCGGGTCAGGACGGAGCCGGGTGCGGGAACGGAGGCGGCGGCGAGGGGGCTGGAGTCGGCAGAGGCGTCGGCGTCGGAAGGGGCCGGGGCCTGGGCCGAAACGACGACGACCGGGGTGGTGGCGACGGGGGGTGGGGTTTGCCCGCAGAGGGGGGCGAGGAGAGAAAAAGAGCTTCCCAGGAGGGCGAGGGAAAGGGCTCGGTTTCTCGGAAAAGGCATGGTGGGAAGCTCCCCCGAAGACTATGGGGAGCGGAGTGCAGTTCAATCCCGAAAAAAAGGGGAGCGCTGCGGCATCGTGGTGGGGCTGGTAACCCACGGGATCGTCGAAAAAAATCGACCCCCGGGCCGATCCGGTTACGCTTCTCTGCTGATTCTCGTAACACCCCAATCCTGCCATGCACTTCCATAAATACCCCTACCCCTCCAATTTCGAATGTGTCCCGCTGGTCCCTCCCGGGAAGACGCTGGTCACGGCGAAGGGGCGCTACCGGATCGACGTCCGGGCGAGTGTTTCGGATGTGTATCATCTCCGAATTGAGGGCAAGGGCAAGGACTGGACGGAGAACGATTCCCAGGCCGGGCTGGTCTTCCCGAAGACGAGCCAGGCCCGTGCTCTGGAAGGGGCGCAGACCCGCCTGGTTTTCTCGAAGGACGGGAGTCTTGCTCTGGTTGGGAAAAAAGGAGAAGTCTATCTGACGACGGTGCCGGGAGGCGGCTTCGGGCAGTGCGGGGAGGCTTCGCTCTTCGCCTTCGTCCGGACGGCGGCCGATCAGTTCTACGGCCTTGGGGAGAAGTGGACCGGGCTCGAGCATTCGGGCAAGACGACGAAGTTCTGGAACACCGACGTCTGGGCCGATTTCAATCCGGAATCCTTCATCAACGGGAAGCCCGCGCCCGATCCGGTCTACGTCTCCATCCCCTACCTGATCCTCAAGCGGGGGAACAC
>CAISZB010000349.1 GCA_903889845.1 uncultured Verrucomicrobium sp.
ACGGGCTCCTCCTCCCGGCATCGGACCGGAAGAGCAGGGCTACATCCTTGACTCCAATACCTGCTTCCCCTCCAATGTCCCCAACGGGGTGTCACACTATTGGACCGCCACGTGTCTCAGTTTTGGACCGCCCTACGCACCGCCAGGCATGGTATTTTTCTCCACATCTGTCAAAAGCTCGGAAAGACTTTTTTTGGAAGATTCTTTGGAGGGTTCCGGCTTGGGAGACTGAACGGCAACCGACATAGAGGCTCGCTCCATGTTCTTATGAGAAAAGGCGGCCTGGTAAGAACGAATGTCTTCGGGGCTCATCCCGACCGACTCCCCCACGCTCTTCCAGGTCGAAGAGATGGTTTTTGCCATGCCGGAGATCAATGCCCTTCCTTCATCCCTGGCCAAGTCGAAGGACGGAGCCAAGTCGATCAACTCATCGATTCCGGCATCCGGTCCGTTCGTGTGATCCAGTGGGGTCTTGAGGCCATGATGACGATCCGGCTGCGGATTCACATCGAAGACAGGGGAAAGCATCCATTTGCCGCCTGCGACCATTAAGAAGCCATGATTCTTGAGATGGTCGTCCGAGTTCGAAACGAGCATACTGAAAGCAATGCGGCGGAACAGTTCTGCGAGTTGTTCCTTTGGAGCCGCAGAGTAGGCGCGAAGAGACTCGGCCATGTCCACATAAGTACCGTCTTCTGCGTTGTGGGCATCAAGGAATGTTTGCGCCGAAATATAGTGGGCTCGGTGTCCGGCAATGCGGTCGAATCGCTCGATAAGTGCGACAGGAAAATTCGCAACCGAGATCACCCGAGCCGGCGGCGCGGAGATCCCGACATGCCCTGCGAGGGTGAGGGCCATGACCTCGGCCAACTCAATCGCCTGGTTTTGATCGCGCTCCGAGGTGAACTTGGCAATATGGAGCTTTCCATCGTCACCTGCGACACACGCTTTCGGCCTGGCCCCGCCAAGCGAAGAGCCTGGGACGAGCAGCCGCTGAAGATCTTCGTCTGAAATATCGTTCTTTTCGAAGCGCCGCGCCGCCGCTTGCAGTTGAGGCAGAGAAAAGATGGGGGGCACTATAGGGCGACCGTCACCATGGGGACGCAGAGGCGTTCCTTTTTCATCGAGAAAGCGAAGGGCTCCCATTCGAGTGGCATCATCAACACCGACAAGAAAGTCGAGGTCGGTCATCGGACGCCCCAGCTTCTTCGTGTCATGGGCAAGAATTTTTCTTCCCCAAGCATCGGGCGAGGTGTCGGCGATAACTCCGGGCAAAGATCGGGCATGCAAGCCGTCGGCACCCGTTTTGGATGCGAAAAAGGGAGATGGAAGGAGCGGCAACGATGGAGAAAGGGCAAAGGAGGCGGGTGCCCCCAGCCATTCCTCATTGTAGCGGAACGAACTCGTCTCCTTGCCTCCACGCGCCTCAAAGAAAAGCATTCCAACCGGGCGGGCATCCTCTCCGATTGCGACGGTCAATTTTCTGGAAAAGCTGCTCATAAAGCCAACGGCTCAGTTTCCTTTTTGATTCGGATTCGCTTTGGGAGCCTCGATTCGTCGAGCATCAACCCGGTCGTATCGTCAGTGATGTCAATCAACTTGGCCAAGCGCCCCTGTTCCCCTAAAGCCAACAACACCATGGCCAGGATACCGATCGCGACCGTCGAATCGCCTGCTTCCAAACGTCGAACGGAATCGACACTCACCGATGCAGCCTCGGCCACATGGGCGATAGATAATCTCCGTTTCCGACGAGCAACATTAAGGTCTCCACCCAGCTTGATGAGATTTCTCTTGATAGAAGGGGGCATGGCTTGATGTGCGCTGCTTTTCATAAAGAATGATATATCATATTTAAAATTAGAAAGCAAATGATGTATCAGCAGATGTCGTAAAGAAAGCGCTCGCGTCCAAGCATTAGATAGACCAGAGGTAAGGCAGAGGTAAGGAAAAAAACACCCAAATATGATTGTTGCTAGTTAACTACTTATGTATTGGAGAGAAACGTCTTCGAGTATCTTGGTGAAGGAGTGAGGAGGTAAAAATTACTAATTCTTACCGGACACTGCCGAAATCAATCCCTTTGGTTCGATGCGGCCATAGACTTTTCACTCTAGTGCGGAGCCTATCCGCTTCTTCGCTGGATACATGCGGCACGGTTCATGGCTAGGGCGCTTCGACGCCGCGGCGCGATTCCGATCCGAACGGCAACCGGGACTCTTGTATCCGGAAGGCGAGGTTCTTCCAGTACCCCCAGACCTCCATCGAAAGCGAATTGCCATGAATGACCTCGGTGGGGATGTGCCAGAGCGTGGTATTGATGAAGCACATGTCGCAGGCGATCTGGGAAACGTCGGTCGCGGTCACACGGAGGTGGGTGGGATGCCCGCACGCCTCGGCTGAGGCGAGGATCATGCCGCCCGATCCACAGGCGGGATCGGCCAGCGTGGTGATCTTTGTGGTCGGGATCGGCTTTGGGAAGATCATCCGGGCCATCATCTTGGACACACTCATCGGCGTATAGAATTCCCCGGCCTGGCGGCTGCCGCCGAATTCCATATAGGCTGGCCCGAGAAAATCGCAGAAGGGCTCCCGCTCCATCTGCAAGACTAGCGCGGCGAGGGCCTCACTGAACTTGGCGAGATCGGTGCCGGTCCAGCGGCGTTCCTTGATCTCGGCCTTGTATTCCTCCTCCCGCGTCCCGGCGGCCAAGGCGCACGCGGCGAGACGGCAAAAGGAGCGGAAGACGTCCCGGGCATGGTGACGGTATCCGTTGGAAATATCTTCAAGTACCTTGGTGAAGGGGCGAGGCGGGACAGGTATCTGGTTGGAATGGGCGGTCATGCCCGAAGAGATAGTCCGGCACCAACTCCTCGCCCTGGTCGTCACGCTTCACCACCGGATTTGATCTCATATTAGAAACAACTAATTGACATTTATTTAGTAAGTTCTAGTTTATAGGGTAATATGGTGTCACTTTACACCGAGAAGCGGGTCGCCGAGATCGTCGCCCATAACGTCCGTCAATTGCGCCTCCAGGCCAACGTCTCCCAGCGGACGCTCAGCGAGCGGTCGGGGGTGGCTCTGTCGACACTGCGCCATTTCGAGCGGTCGGGGCAGGTTTCCCTCTTCAATCTGGCCCTGATCGCAACGGCCCTTGGGCGCACTGACGACCTGGTGACCCTGTTCAAGCCGAAGGAGGCAACCTCAATCGACGAATTAACGGCCCGGGCCAAGCCCCGGAAGAGGGCACGGTTATGAGAGTCGAGGTCGATATCTGGGGAACTCCCCTGGGGACTCTCAGCGACGATACACCGAGCGGCGTTGCCGCCTTCGAGTATGCGCCGGGGTACTCCGGCCCCTCACCGTCGCCGTTTACTTTGCCCAGGCAGGCAGGACTGATTTTCCCGACATTCCCACTCCATGGGCTTCATGGGGCGTTCTACGATTCCCTTCCCGACGCATTCGGTTTGGCGGCGATGGATCGGGCGTTTCAGAAGCGAGGACTGAACCCGGAGCAGGTGACCTCCCTGGAGAGACTCTGCTACCTGGGATCGCGGGCCTTCGGCGCACTGTCGTATCGTCCGGATCTGGGTTCTGGAAATCATGACGTGCTTGTCGCGCTCCAAGAGGTGGCTTTGGCGAAGGAGGTGAAGGAGACGCAAGAAGGCCGGTACGAGGAGGTCTTCCCCGCCTTCCTTAAGGCAGCTTCCTCTCCCGGTGGGGCGCGACCGAAGCTGACGATTGGAATCCATCGCTGCGACCCGGCCCAGGTCGTCATTGGGGACTGGGCTTCGCTTGCCGAGTACGATCCGTGGATTCTCAAGGTCGATGTCAATCCGGAGCGGGCCTACGGGCGGATCGAGCACGCTTTTGCGCTCATGGCCAGGAAGGCCGGACTGCGCACGGTCGAGACGCGGATTCTGGATGATGCGCACGACGGTGTCGCCCGGTCGCACTTCGCGATCAAGCGATTTGATCGGGAGGACGGGAAACGTATCCACATGCACAGCCTCGCCGCCCTTCTGGAGCGGGATTTTAACCGGAACGAGACCACCTACGAAGAGTTGCTCATCGCGGCGAAGCGGCTGACGGGGGACATTGCCGCCGCCGAGGAGTTTCTCCGGCGGGCGATTTTTAACTACGCGGCGGGAAACTGCGACGATCATGCCAAGAATCACGCTTTCCTTCTTCGAGAAAGAGGTGGATGGGAGCCGAGTCCGGTCTACGATCTCACCCCCAGCCGTGGCGAGGGGCATCGGAATATCCACGCCATGATAATCGGCGTCGGATTCGATGGGCCGACGGAACGGAACTGGTGCCGCCTTGGCGAGACGGTCGGTATACCCGCCGAGAAGACGCGGCAGATGATCCGGGCGGTTTACGATGCTGTCTTGGAGTGGCCGACGATTGCTGCTGACTGTGGGATTTCCTCTCAGCGTGCCATGGAGGCACTCGATGTCGAAGGCGTGAAGGCCCTCTTGCCGCCATAAGGAAATGCAATCAGGCAGGGTTTATCGGGGTGATAGATGGATGCCGCTCCGGGGCGGACGCGACTTTGCCGTCGAATCCGCCCCTTGCCGCATTCTTTAGAGCCAGCGATTTTCGACGGAAACGACTTCTCCGAACATATTGACTTCCACATGTTTGGTGGGCCCGCAGAGGGAGTCGTATTCCCGGACCGTCCGCCCTGTCATCCACGAAGTCCGCTCCCGGTCGGGCTTATCGGCGAGAGGTCCTTCATACCGGCTATAATCATTGCTGTTGCTGTTCATTTTGTTCCTTTGGTTTGGTTTTGGGTCTTGGTTCTTCCTCCCAGAGGAAGATCGTTCGACTGTGAAAGAAAGATAATCGTGGGGGTCGGGATTCCAGGTGGAGGCCGACCGGCTTCTTGTTGGAGGGAGTTGGGATGCCGCGCTTACGCCAAGACGGCGGCATCCAAATCCGTAAATTCGAGGTATCTGAGTGTGTTGCTCCAATTCGTGTGGCCGAGTAAACGGGCCATCCTCGCGGGGTCTTTCCCTACCGTGGGGGAATCCCAGAGCCTCCGCGCGAAGGTCTTTCGCAATGTGTGGGTGGCGATGCGGTCGGAGTCGATTCCTGCTGCTTCGGCTGCAAAGACAAGGATTCTCCCGGCGTGCTGTCGGCTGATGGAATGGCATTTGTGCTGGCAGGGAAAGAGAGGCCAGTCCCGGAATGAATCGGTGTCCATGCCAGACGCCAGAATCCACGCCTGAATCGCGGTTTTGGCGCGTTCATGGAGGGGTACGGTGCGCCCCCTCTTCCCGCCCTTCATCCAACGGCGGGCGACGGTTACGGAACTGCGAACTTCCGTTCCGTTCCAGACATCGGAAACTCGGATGGAAAGGAGTTCTCCAACACGATACCCAGTATGGATGCCAAGAACCACCAACGCTTGGTCGCGCAGGGCGTAACGTCCTTGGAATCCGGACAGGAGGGAGATGACTTCGCTATCGGTGAGGGGGCGGCATCCGGCATGGTTCATGCCTTCGAGATAAAGGGCCGCCCAGAGAAAATGTTCCGAATTGTCGAAAGGGAACATTTTGAAATCGCCTTGGCCCCGTCCCTTCTTAACCGCAATTGATGCCGTTCCCGGCTAGGACAAACTACCTAGACTTGTCGGCGATCCCGCGCCTGAGACTGTCCAGAGGCGGGAAGGCTTGGGACATACGAACATGGTGCCGAACCCGACGCCAACCGCATCCCGCCAACGGCTTGGCTTCAACAAGGCCCAATCGCGGTCGATCACCTCGCTCATATTCGACTTATATCACCTATAAAAGGCGGTCGAAAAATGAGACAGTGAGCGGGGCGGTCGAAAAGTGAGACATCCTATAAAAAGAAAGGATGTACATGGAGATGGACTTGTGGACGCGAGTGCGTCGGCGGGTGTTGGTGG
>CAISZB010000350.1 GCA_903889845.1 uncultured Verrucomicrobium sp.
CAGAAGAGTTTAGGGTAGACGTTCTGGCCGCCCTCGACGGTGCCCCGGCCCAGGAAGGGGACGATGACGGCGTTCCATTGGAGGCCCTTCGCCTTCTTCATGGTCATCAGTTCGATCCGGGGCTCGGAGGCGGCGGGGCCTTCCCAGAGAGGGGCGTTCCGGTCGAGGCCGAGGAGGAGGTCGCGGTGGAAGTCCCGCAATTCGCGCTCCTCCCGCTGGGCGGCGTGGGCGGAGAGGAGGAGGCTGTTCAGGCCCCGGAGGCGGTTCGCCTTCTCCTCGCGATCGCCGGGGAGGCGGAGGAGCCGTTCGCGGAGCCGCGTTTTTTCGATCCACAGTGCGACGGCCTCGGCGAGGGGAAGGCCAGATGCTTCCTCGCGGCAGCGGGCGAGGTCGGCGAGGAGCGGGGTGACGGGATCGGGGCCGTCGAGGGGAAGCTCGGCTTCGGCCCGACGGAGGGAGAAGGAGGCTTTCTTTCCTTCCGGGCGAAGCCCCGGGGGATGCCGATGGGCGAAGAGGAGGTCGTCGGGGAGGCCGTAGATTTCGCGCAGGACGCCGACGACCTCGAATTCGTTGGTCGGTTCGAGGTGAAGGGTGAGGAGGGCGGCGAGCCAAAGGCACTCGGGCCGCTCGGAGCGGGGGCGGTCGGTGTGGAGGCGGACGGGCAGCCCCTCGGCCAGGAGGGCGCGGCGGCAGACGGCGAGCCATTCCCTGGCCGGACAGAGAAGGGCGACTTCCCCCCAGTGGGGCGCGCCGAGGGCCTGCGGCCCGCATTCCTTCAGGCGGCGGGCGAGCCACCGGGCCTCCCACGCCGTCTTATCGGCGGCGGTGCGGAGGGCTTCCGACTCGCCGCCCTCGGGCAGGGGCGGCTTCCAGCGGACGGTGCCGCCGGGGCGGTCCTGCCGGGCGCTACGGAGGGGAACAAATCGGGCCTGGCCGCCCCGCCCGTCGAGGACGCGGGGGAAGCGGTCGTTGACGAAGGCGGTGACGCCGGGGCGGCAGCGGAAGGTTTCGGCGAAGGTCAACTCGGCCCCGCCGGGGGCGGCGACGAGGGCCTGGTGGTAGCGGAGGTAGTGGGCGTGGGCGGCGCGGTCCCGGTAGATCGCCTGCTGGACGTCGCCGACCATGGTGAAGCGGCCCGGCTCCGGCGCGGCGGCGGCGGCGGCGCCGGGCCAGGCGAAGGGGGCGCTTTCGGCGGGGCGGGCCAGTTCGGTCAGGACTTCGAACTGGAGCGGGTCGGTGTCCTGCGCCTCGTCGAGGAGGATGCGGTAGCCCTCGGAGAGGAGGCGGCGGCGGAGGGCCGGATCGTCGAGGAGGCGGCGGGCGAGGACGATCTGGTCGCTGAAGTAGAGGCGGCCCGTGCGGAGGCGGAATTCCTGGAAGGCGGCGGCCTCCCCGACGGCGGCCAGAAGGGCCCCTTCGAGGAGGGTGTCGCCCCAGGGGGCGAGGGCTTCGGGCCAGCGGTCCTTCAACTCGGCACCGCCCTTGCCGTCGTACTTCGGGATCGAAAGAAAGACGTCGCCGCCGTTCCACGCCGCCGCCGTCTCCCGCCAGTGGGCCTGCCAGCGGGCGATTGCGGCCTGCGACTTCGGGTTCTTGTTGGACAGGCCGTCGAGGGCGGCGGGATCGAGGCGAAGCCGGGCGAGGTTCGCGGCGAGGGAGGCTTCCCGGGCGCGGAACGCGGGTGCGGCGGCGAAGCGGCCCCAATCGACGGTCTTTTCCCCCAGGCGCCGGGCGAGGTCGGTGATTTCCCGCGCGGGGACGAGGCGATGGACGATCTGTTGCCAGTTGGGGAAGGAACCGCCGCCGCTGCGGTCCTTCTCGAAGTCGCGGAGGAGCCGGGGATCGTCCTGGGTCTCCGGCGTCACCTCGGCCCCGTAGCCGATCCAGAGGCCGTGTTCCCGGACCAGCTTCAGGCAGAAGGCGTGGAGGGTGCCGATGAAGAGCCGGGAGAGGCCGTGCCGGAGGACGGGGGAGGTGGCGGCCCCGCGCTTCAGGAGGTCGGCGCGGAGGCGGACGCGCATCTCGTCGGCGGCGCGGTGGGTGTAGGTGACGACGACGAGGGTGCCGAGGCGGTCGGGCTGCCGTTCGGCGATCCGGGCGATCCGGGAGACGAGGGAGGTGGTCTTCCCTGTCCCCGCCGCGGCGCGGACGGAAAAATTGGCGTCGAGTTCCTCCAGGAACCGATCCCGGTCGGTCATGGGGGAGAGGGTGGGCGGCCCGCCCCGGAGTGGAAAGCCGAAAAAACGGGGAAAACGGCGAGCAAATCACCGATGCCAGCCGTTTGCCCCCTTTTCCTCTTTGTCGCTGACCCGAAGCAAAGATCAGTAGCTATCGACTAGGGAGCTGGTTTCCAGCGCTGCCTGGAGGGCTTCCTTTGTGACCGGCGCCTTTGTCCTCACGACGACGGTCCGGGTTTCCTTGGGGAAGAGGTCGAAGTAGTTGTCGTCGGCCCGGTGGGGGATGTTCCGGAAGTGGAACCGGACGGCGTGCTGGTAGACGGGCGAGGTCAGTGCCAACTCCCAGCGGAGCGGGTCGAGCTGCCGGAGTTCCGTCGCGATCTTGCCCTTCGGCAAGGGGAGGTTCCGCGGGGCGGTGAGGAAGACGGTCTGGCGGGAGACGTCGCCGTTTTCCGTTTCGAGCTCGACGCGGAGGTAGAGGTTCCGGGCGCCGTGCTTCGCCATCTCCTTCGCGAAGTCGAGACGGAGCTGCCGGACGGCCTCGACGCAGCCCAGGCGGACGGCCTTTTTTCCCTGGCGCACCGTCCCCTGGGTGAAGTGCTCCAGCGACCAGCGGAGCGTTCCCTGTGTCGGCTTCGGCCCGTCGTAGACGGTGTGGAGGTCGATCTCGTGGATCGTGCTCGTCACGAGGTTGTTCTTGCCGATGGTCTCCTCGCCGGGGACGTGGGCGCTGACGAGGGCGGGGGCCAGGAACCGCTTCGCCTCGTAGTGGAGGGCCTTCCAGAGGCCGCCGAACTCGATGCTGCTCCAGGAGGCGACGGGCCAGTTGTCGTTGAGCTGCCAGTAGAGCGCCCCCATGGTCCGGGGCATCGAGCGGCGGAAGTGCTCGACACCGATTTTCATGCAGTAGGCCTGATTGAGCTGGGAGAGGTAGGAGAGTGCGGCGAAGTCCTTCGGGAAGCGGTAGAGCCGGGAGACGTAATCCATGATGATCTGGTTCCCTGCGCCGTTCTTCTGGTGGTTCTCCATCTCCGGGCCGAAGGCGTTGAAGTTCTCCGGCTTGCAGTAAGTCGCCGCGACCTCGGGCGAGTTGTAGGACTGCATGCCGAACTCGGAGCAGAAGCGGAACTTCTTTGTCTCGTAGGTTTTGACCGGCTTGCGACCGTGCCAGACTTCCCAGAAATGGCAATCGCCCGCCCGCTCGTTGTTGTCTCCTTTTTCCCATCCCTCCGGGTTGTGGGGGGAGGAGGGCCAGTAGGGGGTCGTGCCGTCGAAGCGGTTCACGGATGCGGGCAGCACCTTGCGGAACAGATCGAGATAAGCTTTTTTCAGCTTCGCGCTCTCGCCGATCAGCTTGTACATTTGCTCGATCTCGTTGTTGCCGCACCAGAGGGCGAGGCAGGCGCGGTGGGCGAGGCGGGCGACCTGATGATCGGCCTCGGCCTTCACTTGATCGAGGAACGCCTTGTCCCCCGGATAGAGGCAGCAGGCGAACATGAAGTCCTGCCAGACGAGGAGCCCCTTCTCGTCGCAGAGGTCGTAGAAGGCTTCCTGCTCGTAGACGTTGCCGCCCCAGACGCGGATCATGTTCATGTTCGCCTCGACGGCCGAGGTGAGGAGGTCGTCGTAGAGGGCGCGGTCGCACTCGGTGATGAAGGCGTGGGCGGGGACCCAGTTGGCCCCCTTGGCGAAGATCGTCCGTCCGTTGACGACGAACTGGAAGCTCTCGCCGAATTTGTCCTTGTGCCGGTCGAGGACGATCGTGCGGAGGCCGATCTTCCGGGTCCAGGTGTCGAGGAGGGTGCCCTGTGCGTCGCGCAGTTCGAGGGAGACGGTGTAGAGAGGCTGAGATCCCAGGCCATTGGGCCACCAGAGGGCGGGGGCCTTGACGGTGGCGCGGTTGCCTTTCACCTCGGCGACGGTCTTCCCGTCGAGGGAGACGGTGCCGGAGAGCTTTGCCGTTCCTTTCCTTGCCAGCGTCGGTTCGAAGACGAGGTCGACCTGGTTCTTGCCGTGTTTCTGGACGACGCGGACCGACTCGATCCTATTTCCCGACCAGGCTTCGAGGCGGATCGGCAGCCAGATGCCCGAGGTGGCGAAACGGGGGCCCCAGTCCCAGCCGAAGGAGCATCCCTGCTTGCGGAGGCGGGAGCTGCCGCCGACGGGGTCGTTCCACTCGATGAGGGCGTTGGGCTTTTCCTTGTTCGCGGCCAACTTTGCCTGAATCGCTTTGAGAGGGGCGGTGAAGGCGATTTCGAGAACGTTTTCGCCGGGGCGGAGGACTTTCCCGACGGGGAAGCGGTGGCCGAGGAACATGTTCTCGACCGAGGCGATCTTTTTTCCGTTTAACTTCAATTCGGCGACGGTGTCGAGTCCTTCGGCGATCAACTCGACGACCTCTTCGCGGAAAAGGGAGGGATCGGCTTCAAATGTACAACGATATTTCCAGTCCTTGTTTTCGATCCATTGGAGGTCGAGTTCGTTCCGTCCCCAGAACGGGTCGGGGATCAATTGATGGCGGAGGAGGTCGGTGTGGATGCAGCCGGGGACTTTGGCCTCCAGCCACTGCTTGGAGGACGATTCTAGGAACTGCCACGACGCGGTAAGGGGCTGGAGAGAGGGCATAGGGGGTGTTATATCGTTATTAAAAGATATTCTTTCTTTGTATTATCTCTTTTAAAGAAAGACTTTCAATTTGAAATCATATAGAAAAAGTTGGAATGATTGCGAAAAAGTCGGACGAATGGCGGGAGGACGTGGCGTACCCCCGTTCCCTTGTCAGCGTCGGGCATTATCACCAGGCGCCGGGGTGCGAACCGATCTTCGATACGATGCGATTCGGTCGGGAACGGATCGAGTTGATGACGGGTGGACGGGGGTGGTTGAAGGTCGAGGGGGAGTGGGTGGAGGTGACGCCGGGGGCGCTGATTTGGAATGTGGAGGGGGACCAGACGATTGCCCGGAGCGATTGGAAGAATCCGTACCGTTGCCTGGCGGTCGAGATCGCGACGCCCTACCTCCGGGGGTTGCGCCGCGCCCCGCGCCTGGCCTGGTGGCGGGATGCGGAGGAGGTGAACCGCTTCACGGAGGAGGCGGTCCGCTGGGCGGTCGATGAGCGGATCGATCGGACCGGGTTGCTGGCCTACGTCTACGGGAGGCTTCTTTTCCAGTCCCGGCTTTGGGCCCGGACCCGGGAGCAGGAGGCCCTGCCGGAACCGGTGCGCCACGCCGTCGCCCTGCTGGAGGGGGAGCTTTCCCTCCGCCTCGGGGAAGTGGCGAAGCGGGTGGGGTGGTCGGTCCCCTACCTCCACGAGGCGTTCCGCACCCACCTGGGGACGACGCCGCATGAGGTGGCGCTGCGCCGGAAGATGCAGCTGGCCCGGGAGCGCCTCGCGGCGACCGATCATCCGGTGAAGCGGATCGCCGCCGAGTGCGGCTTCGGCGGAGCGGCGGCCTTCTGCCATGCCTTCCGGGAACGGGTCGGCGTGACGCCGCTCGCCTACCGGCGGGCGGCGACGGGGGCGAGGAAGGGTTAGTTTTTCTTCTGTTCGCCGACCCAGAGCCCGATCACTTCGTAGATAATGACCGTGGTGAAGGTGACCATGAGCCAGATCAGGGTCGCCTCGATGGGGAGGCCGTACCAGGCGTCGATGAAGATCCCGACCATCTGCTCGTGCTGATAGCCCCACCACTGGTAGGGGGCGGCGAGGGTCGCCTCCCAGAGGAGGCTGACGAGGAGGAGGAAGATCAGGGTGAAGCTGAAGGCCTGCCAGTTGATCCGGGGCTTCGCGACGGGATAGAAGAGGGCGCTGGGGACAATGGCGGCGAGGATGATGAAGGTGATGTAGCCGGGGAAAGCGTGGTAGCCGCTGTGGAGCTGGTAATAGATGTCGGCGCCGACAATGGCGGCGAGGCCCCAGAAGATCGACTCCCAGTGGAGGTGGCTGGCGCTGAAGAGGGTGCGGAGGGTGGGGAACTTCGTTTCCATTTTCCGAAACGCCCCGGTGCCGACCTTGTAGGCGGCGAGCCAGGCCTCGTTGGCCCAGATGTAGATGAGGAGGACGGCGGCGATGCCGAAGACGTAGAAGGCGAATTCCTCGATCGGTAGCGCGCCGGGGATCCACTTCCACGTGTAGAGGTCGAAGCCGGGCAGGTAGATGCCGAGGACGGCCTTCGTATTGGCGAAGGTGAAGAAGATCGCGCCGAAGAAGAGGTCGAGGAGGAAGCCGAGGGGAGCGATGATTCCTAGAGTGAGGTAGAAGGCCTTTTTCGAATCGTTCTTCGCCGTTCCTTTCCCCGAATTCTGATGAAGCCAGACGAGGATGAAGAGGATAGGGACGATGAAGAGGAGGAGGCTCCAGGTGTAGCCGAGGGGGGAGGGATTGAAGCTGACGGGGACCATGACGGTGGGAACCTCGACGGTCTTCAGGGTGAGGTAGATCGGGATGAGGAGGGCGGCGAGGAGCGCGAAGACGACCCCGGCGGTCTTGGCTTTCGCGAGGAGCCGGGTGCGGAGGGGCGTGGAATGCATCGGGGCAGGAAGCTGTCATGGGGGATTCTTGGTGTCCAGAAGGAATCCGGTTTCCAGGGGTGACGGGAAAAAGCGGCTCGCCCCCCGGGAGGATTTATGCGATGGGGTAAAGGTACTTAAGATATTTTATGGAACGCAATGTGACGGTATCAGTTCGCTTGATCGGGCTCTTTCTCTCCCTGGCCGGGTTCGCGCTGGGGGCGGGGAACCTGATCCAGGCCCTCGGGGAAATCGATGCGATCTATATCGACCTCTTTTTCCGGGCGCGGCTGGTGCCGCCGACGGTCCTCTTCCTTACCGGCCTGGCGGTCATCCTTCTGAGCCGGAAACTGGCGCGGTGCCTCCTCCATGGGCTTTCGCGGGAGTAGTTTCCGGGCGGTCGTCGCCCTTCCGTTTCTTTTATTCCTCCTGACGGCTTCTTTGTTGGCTGGGGCTGGGGCCGGTCCCTCGACCTTGGCCGAACTCGAAGCGGCGGAGCCGGGGCTCATCGGGCGGGTCCTTTCGGAGGTCGACCTTTCCCGGCCTGGCCTGGAACAGGTGAAGGCGCATGCGGCGCGTGGGGAGAGGGTCGCGGCAGGGGAGGCGCTTCTCGATTTCTATGCTCATGGCGGGGCGGCGCGGTTTCCGTGGCTCCAGGCTTCGAAATTCGCCGTCGAGCGGGACCCGCAGCGGGAGCGGGCGGAGGCCGCCCTGGCCGGGATCTTCACCCTCCAGGGGGTGACGGGGAAGCCGTTGCGGACGGCGACGGGGGGGATCGACTGGGAACACTTCGGCCCGCGAAAGGACCCCGAATGGGGATGGATGCTGAATCGGCATCACTGGTTCTATGACTATCTGGGGGTCTGGTCCCGGACGGGGGATGTGCGCTATGTCCGGGGCTTCGACGCGCAGGCGGGGGACTGGATCGCGGCCCATGCCGTGCCGCCCCGGGGGAATGATCACGACTCCCCGGCCTGGCGCTCGCTCGAAATCGGGCGGCGGTTGCTGGAGGCG
>CAISZB010000351.1 GCA_903889845.1 uncultured Verrucomicrobium sp.
CTCCGAGGATACGTACGGCGTGGGGAGGCGGCACCAATACGCCCAGACTCCTATTGGAAGAGGGAAAAGGCCGCTTCGGTTCCGAAGTCCCCCCCATGGTGATTCCTCCCAAGGAGGTTAGATTCAGCGGAGTAGAACTCTCTTTGGGAGATAGGCCTCCATGATCGCGTCCTTCTTCCCGCGCCGTATCAGAGCAGGGCGGTTTGGAGGGCGGCACGCCCTCCATTCGTTCAAACGCGCGGTGCGCATGGAGGGGCTACAGGTAAGCGATAGCGATTGTACCCAGCCCCGAAGGGCGGTACCCACAACCCCGCGACCCCCTCGTTTTATATGATTGACTTTAATCATATAACTTCGCCATGATAACCTCCTGTGAAAGTCGCCCGGCACTTGGTCGAGGCCCGGCGGGAGCGCCTGGCCGATCTCCTCCGTCAGCACCGCTACCTCCCGCTCCACGACGTCTGCACGCAGTTCGGCATCTCCGAGGCGACGGCCCGGCGCGACCTCGCCGCCCTCTCCGACGAGAAGAAGGTGACCCGCACCTACGGCGGCGCCCTCGCCGATTACAACGCCACCTTCGCCTCCTTCGCCGAGCGCCGGAACCTCTCCCGCGAGGCGAAGCGGAAGATCGCCGCCCGGGCCATTGCCCTCCTCCGGCCCGGGATGACCTGCTACCTCGACGCCGGGACGACGATGCTGGCCCTGGCCGAGACCCTGCGCCAACGCCCCGTCACCCCCCTGACGATCGTCACGAACAACCTCCTCGTCGCCGAAACCCTGGCGGAACTGCCCGGCATCGAGGTCCACCTCCTCGGCGGCCTCCTGCTGCGGCGGCAGTCGGTCCTGCTGGGGGAGCAGGCGAAGAAGAGCGCCGCCGCCTGGCGTTTCGACCTCGTCTTCCTCGGCGCCGAAGGAATGGACGCCGAGGGGATCACCAATTCCCAGGAAGACGTCGTCGAGTTCCAGAAGACCGTCGCGGGCCGCTCGAAGCGCACCGCCCTCTGCCTCGATGCCGCGAAGCTCGTCCACCAGGCGGCGGCCTTCCTCTTCCCGTGGAAGCAGGTCGATCTCCTCCTCACCGACGCCTCCCCCGCCGTCCTCCGCTGCCACGGCATCGCGGCAAAACTCGTCTGACATCCCTTTTCAGTCCATGCACCATTATATCGCCCTCGACTTCGGCGCCGAAAGCGGCCGCGTCATCCTCGGCACCCTGAACGAAGGAAAACTCCAGCTGGAGGAAATCCACCGCTTCCCCACCGGCGCCCTTTCCATCGCCGGAACCCTCCGCTGGGACGTCCTCCGCCTTTTCGACGAGGTCCGCACCGGCCTCGCGAAGGTGGCGAAGAGCGGCACCCCCATCGACGGCATCAGCACCGATTCCTGGGGCGTCGATTACGTCCTGCTGCAGGGGAAGGAACCCCTCCTCACCGCCCCCTATCACTACCGCGACGCGCGGACCGAGGGCGGCTTCGAGCGCGCCTTCGCCGTCGTGCCGAAGAAGGAGATCTACGCCCGCACCGGCATCCAGTTCATGGAGCTGAACACGCTCTACCAGCTCCATGCCGATGCCCGGACCCGTCCGGAAATCCTCGCCCTGGCCGACCGCTTCGTCCTCATCGGCGACTACTTCAACCACCTCCTCTCCGGCCGCGCAGTCGCCGAGGCCTCCCTCGCCTCGACCACGCAGCTCTACGATCCGAAGGCGAAGCAGTGGGACCTCGACCTCGCCGAAAAACTCGGCATCCCGGCGAAGCTCTTCCCCGAAGTCGTCCCTTCCGCCACCGTCCTGGGCCCCCTTCTCCCCGGCCTCGTCCCCGACGCGGCTGCCGCCTTCACCTTCAAGGAGACGAAGATCATCGCCACCTGCTCCCACGACACCGCCGCCGCCGTCGCCGGGACGCCCGGCCACGGGTCCGAGTGGGCCTACCTGAGCTGCGGCACCTGGTCCCTCCTGGGCATCGAGTCGGCCGTCCCCTTCCTCACCCCGGAAGCCCTCGCGGAGAACTTCACGAACGAGGTCGGCTACGGCGGGTCGATCCGCTTCCTGCGGAACATCGTCGGCCTCTGGGTCCTCCAGGAGTGCCGCCGCGCCTGGGTCGCCGCCGGGATCACCCACTCCTACGCGGAACTCTGCGCCCAGGCCGCCGCGCCCTCCGTCGCGCCGCTCCGCAGCCTCATCCACCCGGCCTCCGCCTCCTTCCTCAAGCCCGGCGGCATGCCGGAGAAAGTCGCCGACTACTGCCGCGCCACCGGGCAGCCCGTTCCTTCCACCCCGGCGGAGATCGTCCGCTGCGTCGTGGAGAGCCTCGCCCTCCTCTACGCGAAGACCCTCGACGACCTGGAGCGGGTCACCGGCCGCAACCTCGTCCGGCTCCACGCCGTCGGCGGCGGCATCCAGAACACCCTCCTCATGCAGGCGGCGGCCGACGCCTCGGGCCGCGTCGTCCTCGCCGGACCGTCGGAGGCCACGGCGGCGGGAAACATCCTCCTCCAGGCTGTGGCCCTGGGCCACGTCGAGTCGCTCCCGCTCCTGCGCCAGATCGTCCGCGATTCCTTCCATCTCAAGTCCTACCAGCCCGGTCCGGCGACCGCCGCCTGGCAGGAGGCCCGAACCCGCTTCGCCGCCCTCCCCGTCCTCGACTAAAGAACGACCGGGACATCCCCACCTCTCACCCCAACCCAACCCGCACCGGAACCCCGGAGAATCCCGCCCGCCCCCTCGAACGCCAAAATGCCGCACCCCCACTTCCGCCTTTACTCCTTATGAAAACCTACCAGCACGTCAGCTACCTCTGGGACGACGCCCAGGCTTCGAAACTCGACCCCGTCGCCCGCCTCGTCTACCGCTCGAACCTCCTCGGCTCCGACCAGCGGATCACGAACACCGGCGGGGGGAACACCTCCTCGAAGCTCACGGAGAAAGACCCCCTCACCGGCGAGCCGGTCGAGGTCCTCTGGGTGAAGGGCTCCGGCGGCGACCTCCGCACCGCAAAGCGGGAAAACTTCTCCTCCCTCTACCAGTCGAAGCTGATCGCCCTCCAGGCCTACTACAACAAGGCCACCCCGAAGGGGCCGAAGACGGCGGTCGAGGACGAGATGGTCGGCCTCTACCACCACACCACCTTCAACCTCAACCCCCGCGCCTCCTCGATCGACACGCCGCTCCACTCCTTCATCCCGGCGAAGCACGTCGACCACACCCACCCCAACGCCGTCATCGCCATCGCGGCGTCGGCCAACGGGGAGAAGCTGACGAAGGAAATCTACGGCGACGACGTCGTCTGGACGCACTGGCAGCGCCCCGGCTTCGACCTCGGCCTCCTCCTCCAGGACGTCGTGAAAAAGCACCCGAAGGCAAAGGGGATCATCCTGGGCCAGCACGGCCTCATCAATTGGGCCGACGACGACAAGGCCTGCTACGAGCTCTCCCTCGACCTCATCGAGAAGGCCGCCGCCTACATCGCGAAGCACGACAAGGGGACGAAGACCTTCGGCGGGGCAAAGTATCAGGCCCTCGACGAGGCCCCCCGGCGCGAGGCCCTGGCGAAGCTCCTCCCGTGGCTGCGCGGCAAGGTCTCCTCGCCCCTGCGCCTCATCGGCACCGTCCAGGACGACGCGGAAACCCTCCGCTTCGTGAACAGCGCCGACGCCCCGCGCCTCGCCGAGCTCGGCACCTCGTGCCCCGACCACTTCCTTCGCACGAAGATCAAGCCCCTCTACGTCGACTGGAACCCGCAGACGGAAGACCTCGCCTCCCTCAAGGCGAAGCTCGCCGCCGGGATCGAGGCCTACCGGAAGGACTACGCCGCCTATTACGAGCGGTGCAAACACGCCAACTCCCCCGCGATCCGCAACGCCAACCCGAGCGTGATCCTCCTCCCCGGCCTCGGCCTCGTCGCCTGGGGCAAGGACAAGAGCGAGTCCCGCGTCACCGCGGAGTTCTACGGCTGCGCCATCCAGGTCATGAAGGGGGCCGAGGCGGTGGACAACTACATCGCCCTCCCCCAGCAGGAAGCCTTCGACATCGAGTATTGGCTCCTGGAGGAGGCCAAGCTCCAGCGGATGCCCGCCGAGAAGGAACTGGCCCGGCAGATCGTCCTCGTCGTCGGCGCCGGAAGCGGCATCGGCAAGGAAGTCGCCCACCGGATCGCGAAGGAAGGGGCCCACATCGTCGCCGTCGACCTCCGCGAGGAGGCCGCCGCCGCGACCGCGAAGGAGATCACCGATAAATACGGCATCGGCATCGGCGTCGCCGGGACCGGCCTCTCCGGCTGCGGCCCCGCGATCGGCCTCGCCGCCGACATCACGAAGCGGGAGAGCGTCGCGAAGCTGATCGACCAGGTCGCCCTCGCCTACGGCGGTTTCGACCACATCGCGATCACGGCGGGCATCTTCGTCGCACCCGACACCACCGGCCACATCCCCGACGACAAGTGGGCCCTCACCTTCGCCCTCAACGTCACCGGCAGCTACATCGTCGCCGACGAGGCGAAGAAGACCTGGGACGTCCAGGGCCTGCGCGGCAACCTCGTCCTCACGACGAGCGCCAACGCCGCCGTCGCGAAGAAGGGGAGCGTCGCCTACGACACCAGCAAGGCGGCGGCCAACCACCTCGTCCGCGAGTTGGCGATCGAGCTCTCCCCCCTCGTCCGCGTCAACGGCGTCGCCCCGGCGACCGTCATCCAGGGCAGCGGCATGTTCCCCCGCGACCGCGTCGTCGCCTCCCTGGCGAAGTACAACATCCCCTTCGCCGAGGACGAGGCCGACGCCTCCCTCACGACGAAGCTGGCCCAGTTCTACGCCGACCGGACGCTGACCAAGGCCCCGATCACCCCCGCCGACCAGGCCGAGGCCTTCTTCCTCCTCCTCTCCCAGAGGTTGAGCAAGACCACCGGCCAGGTCATCACCGTTGACGGTGGGTTGCACGAGGCGTTCCTGCGCTAAGACATCCTTCCTCATGAACGTCTCCCTCTTCGTCCCCTGCTTCGTTGACCAGCTCTATCCCCATGCGGCGCTGGCGGCGGCGCAGGTGATCGAAGGGTTGGGCCACACGGTGACGGTACCGGAGTCGCAGACCTGCTGCGGCCAGCCCGCGTTCAACTCCGGCTACTGGGACGAGGCCCGGCCCGTCGCCGCGCAGATGCTCCAGGCCTTTGCCGGCGCCGACGTGGTGGTCGGCGTCGGCGGCTCCTGCTCCGCAATGGCGAAGCGGTTCATGCCGGAGCTGTTCCAGGGCACGCCGCAGGAGGAGGAGGCGAAGGCGCTGGCCGGAAAGACCTGGGAATTCTCCGAGTTCCTCGTCCGCAAACTCGGCGTCGAGGACGTCGGCGCGCGGTTCGAGGGGAAAGTCACCTTCCACGACGGCTGCCACGGCCTGCGGGAGTTGGGACTGAAGGAGCCGCCCCGCGCCCTCCTCCGCCATGTGCGGGGACTGGAACTCGTCGAGATGAAGGAGGCCGAGACCTGCTGCGGCTTCGGCGGCGCCTTCTCCGTCAAGTTCGCCGCCATCTCCACCGCCATGGCCGAAGTGAAGTGCGAGTCGATCCTGGAGACGCTGGGCGAGGGCGTCTCCTGCATCGTCTCCAACGACCTGAGCTGCCTCATGCAAATCACCGGCTGGCTCGAAAAAAACGGCAAGCCGGTGCGGGGCATGCACCTGGCGGAAGTCTTGGCATCCCGATGAACGCTAAGAAGAGAACCGCACCCGATGCGGCATTCCGCCGCATCCAGAGCGTTCCTCTTTGAGAGTTATATGATTGAAGTAGATCATAAAAATATGAAGAAGACTCTCACCACCAAGAAAGCCAGGACCGCCAAAGCCCAGCCCAAGCCCAAGCTCACTCCCGAAGCCCTCTACAGCTCCCCCGAGGCCCAATACCTCAAGGCCCAGATCTGCGACATCGGCCGCCGCCTCTGGCAGCGCGAGTACGTCGACGGCAACGGCGGGAACATCTCGGTCCGCGTCGGCGACGGCTACTTCCTCTGCACCCCGACGGGGGTCAGCAAGGGCTTCCTGACGCCCGACATGCTCTGCCTCTGCGATGCCGAGGGGAACCAACTCATCGGCACCTGGAAGCGGACCAGCGAATTCCTCAGCCACCTCGCCATCTTCAACAGCGTCCCCGAGGCGCAGGCCGTCTGCCACGCCCACCCCGTCCATGCCACCGCCTACGCCATCGCCGGGCTGACGCCGCCCGAACGGCTGATCCCGGAGATCGAGGTCTTCGTCGGCCGCGTCGCCATTGCCCCCTACGCCACGCCCGGCAGCCAGGAGATGCACGACCTGCTCGCCCCCCTCGCGCCGAAGCACCAGTCGATCCTCATGACCAACCACGGCGTCATCTGCTGGGGTACCAGCGTCGAGGACGCCTACTTCAAGGTCGAGATCACCGACGCCTTCTGCCGGACCGCCGCCATCGCCAGCCACCTCCCGACGAACGGCACCAGCATCCCGCCCGAAAAGATGGCCGACCTGCTCGCCATCAAGGGCCGCCTGGGCCTCCCGGACGCCCGCTCCGCGAAGAACGAAGCCTGGGCCGAGGACCCGTGGACGAAGATCCGCGGCCACGACGACAGCATCATCGAGGAAGTCGTCCGCAAGGTGACGAAGGAAGTCCTCAAGCAGATCGGCAACGGCAACGGCCGGAAGAGCCTCTCCTAACCCTCACCCCTAGGAGAAAAACCATGTCCACTGCTCAAGCCAAAGCCGCCGTCCTCACCGGCCCGTCCAAAATCGAGATCCGCGAATTCCCCATCCCCGACATCGGCCCGGACGAGATCCTCGTCCGCGTCGAGGGGGCCGGGATCTGCGGCACCGACGTCCACGAGTACAAGCGCGATCCCTTCGGCCTCATCCCCGTCGTCCTCGGTCACGAGGGGACCGGGGAGATCGTGAAGCTCGGCAAAAACGTGAAGTCCGACTTCGGCGGGAAGCCCCTCGCCGTCGGGGACAAGATCGTCACCTCGGTCCTCGTCCCCGCCGACGATCCCTTCGTCCGGGACTTCCCCGACAAGGCGAACCTCAGCGAGAGCCTCGGCGTCTACGGCCTCATCACCGACTCGCCCGAGTATCACCTGAACGGCTTCTTCGCCACCCACATCGTCATCCGGGGCGGCTCGACCGTCTTCCAGGTGAACGATCTGAACTTCACCCAGCGCATCCTGGTGGAGCCCCTCGCCGTCACCGTCCACGCCCTCGCGCGGGCGAAGACGACCGGCCTCCTCGACTTCGCCAGCACCGTCGTCGTCCAGGGATGCGGCCCCATCGGCCTCATGATGATCGCCACGCTCCGCGCCCACGGCATCGGGAACATCGTCGCCGTCGACGGCGTCGCCTCCCGGCTGGAGATGGCCCTCAAGGTCGGCGCGGTGAAGGCCTTCAACGTGAAGGATCTCAAGCCCGAGGCCGTCCTGGCCGAGATCCGCGCCCTCACGAAGGGCCGCGGCGCCGACTTCGCCTTCCAGTGCACCGGCGTCCCGGCGGCGGCGGGCGGCATCTGGAAATTCGTCCGGCGCGGCGGCGGCCTCTGCGAGGTCGGCTTCTTCGTCGACAACGGCCCCTGCCAGATCAATCCCCACGAGGACCTGTGCAAGAAGGAGATCACCGCCGTCGGCTCCTGGGTCTACACCCCGCAGGAATACCCCGTCGCCATCGCGATGCTCCGCCACATGGCCTCCATCGGCCTCCCGATCGAATCGCTGGTGACCCACCGTTTCCCCCTCGCCAAGATCAACGAGGCGATGGCTGCGAACATCGCGATGGAAGGGATCAAGATCGCCGTAACGTCAGAATAGAAAGAAAGGGCATGACCGGAATCGTAAAACTCTTCCGCCGCGACGTGCGCGGCACGACCGCCGACACGCCCCGCCGCACCTTCATCCGGCGCGCCCTTTCCGGTTACTTCGCCAAACGGTACCCGCTCCAGGACGCCTACGCCGATTGGCAGGCGGCCCGGACGACGGCGGCGGCGATCAAGTTCGACGCCGTCAACCGCCTCGACACCCACCTGGAGACCTTCGCCCGTCAGGCCGAGGCGCGGGGGACGAAAGTCTTCTTCGCCTCGACCGGGGCGCAGGCCCGGGACTACGTCCTGGCCCTCTGCCGGGAGCAGGGCGTCCGCTCCATCGTCAAGGCGAAGACGATGACCGGGGAGGAGATCCACCTCAACGAGGCCCTGGAAAAGGAAGGCTACGGCGTCGTCGAGTCGGACCTCGGGGAATACATCGTCCAGTTGCGGAAGGAACATCCCTACCACTTCGTCTTCCCCTGCATGCACCTGAAGCGGGGGGAAATCCGCGCGACCTTCGAGAAGGCCCTGGGCGACGTCGGGAGCGACGAGCCGGAGAACCTCACGATGGTCGCCCGGCGCGTCCTGCGGCAGGAATTCCTGAAGGCCGACCTCGGCATCAGCGGCGCCAACTTCCTCGTCGCGGAGACGGGCCAAATCTCGATCACGGAGAACGAGGGGAACGCCCGCCTCACCTGCGCGCTGCCCCGCATTCATGTCGCCCTCGTCGGGATCGAGAAAGTCGTCCCCCGCTTTGAGGATTTGGCGCTCTTCCTCCCCATGCTCGGCACCGCCGGGGCGGGGCAGGCCCTCACTGGCTACAACACCCTCTACGCCGGCCCGCGCCAGCCGGGGGAGACCGACGGGCCGGAGGAATTCCACGTCATCCTCCTCGACAACCACCGCACCCGCCTCCTGGCCGATCCCGAGCAGCGGGACGCCCTCCACTGCATCCGGTGCGGCGCCTGCCTCAACGTCTGCCCCATCTTCAAGAACATCGGCGGCCACGCCTACGGCACCACCTACCAGGGCCCCATCGGTTCCGTCATCACCCCCCACCTGCGGGGCCTCCAGGACTGGAAGCACCTCTCCGGCGCCTCCTCCCTCTGCGGCGCCTGCACGGAGACCTGCCCGGTGAAGATCGACCTCCACCACCACCTCCTCCAGAACCGCCGCAACGCGGTCAGGGAAAAAGGCGTCTGGTGGGAGCGGCTGCTGTTCCAGGGCTTCGGCCTCTACGCCTCCCACGCCGCGCTGTGGCGGTTCGGCTCCCGCCTCGCCGTGCCGGGACTGAAGCTTCATTCCCGTTTCTCCGGCGCATGGTTCGATCCGGTCCGCCTCTGGACGAAGACCCGCACCCTGCCCCGTCCCCCGGAGCGGACCTTCCGCCAACTCTGGGCCGAGCGCCAAAAACAGAAATCCCCCCGCGCATGAGCTATCCCCCCTCCGACAAGGCCGCCGTCCTCACCCGCATCCGGGAAGCCCTCCGGCTCCCCGCCCGCGTGCCGCATCAGGACAGCCACGCCCCGTCGTTCCCCGCTTTGCCTGGAAAAGAAGAAATCGGCCGCTGGCTCCCCGCCGTCGGCGCAGGGTACGAGGAGCGGGTCGCTCTCTTCGCGCGGCAGGCCGCCGCGCTGAAGGCCGACTTCGTCCGCCTCCCTGCGCTCGATGCCGTCCCGTCCCACCTCGCCGCCCTGGCCCAGGCCGAGGGCTGGCCCGCCGACGGCATCGCCTCCCATCCCGGCGAACATTCCGCCTCGCTCGTAGAAAAGGCCGGGTTCCGCCCCTTCCTCGCCCTCCCCGGCTATGATCGTGCCAAGCTGGAGTCTTGCGCCGCCAGCGTCACCGCGTGCGAAGCCCTGATCGCGCAGACCGGCTCCGTCCTCGTCACCACGCGGGAATCGGGCGGGCGGGCGCTGACCATCCTGCCGCCCCACCACATCGTCGTCGCCACCCGGGACCAGCTTGTCCCCGACCTCCCCGCCGCCTTCGCCCGTCTGCGGCAGGCCTACGGCGGCACCTTCCCCAGCATGATCTCCTTCATCACCGGCCCCAGCCGCACCGGTGACATCGAGCGGATCCTCGTCCTCGGCGCCCACGGCCCGAAGAAGCTGACGATCCTCTTCGTCGGATAGAATTGCTTCCCCGCAGCGGGCTTGACCCGTCCCGAAGAATTGCTACCCGTATCCTCATCCGCCTCTCCGGGGTTGAACAAAGAGAGGCGAACGACGGAGAAACTTCCCTATGTCAGACGCGCACGAAGCCCTCGAACACGCCGAACATGCCTCCCACGCCGGGCATTCCGGGCACGATGACCACGGCCCCAAAAAAGGCGGCATGGGCAAATACATCGGCATCTCGATGGGCCTCATCGGCGTCCTCATCGCCTTTTGCGCCGCGATGGTCGGCTCCACCCGGAACGACCTGACGAAGACCCTCGTCCTCCAGGCCCAGGCCCACTCCGATTACGACGCCGCCAGCACGAAGCTCCGCGTCGTCATGATGGAGGTCGAGAACCAGCGCCAGTACGTCGGCGTCGGCACCGCCGCCACCACCGCCCCGAACCCACACCGGGCCATCCTGAAGCGCTTCATCCAACTCTACCTCGACTACGCGAAGGAAAAATCGCTCTCCAAGACCTGGGCCGACGCCTACACCCCCCTGATCGGCGCCCTCTTCGAATCGACGGAAGGATACGAACGGGCGCAGTTGATCGCCGAGGTCGCCGTCGTCATCGCCTCACTGGCGCTCCTCATGGGAAGCCGCGTCGCCTGGGTCCTTTCCCTGATCGTCATGGCCGCGTGCGCCGGGCAACTGACCCTGACCCACATCGAGTCGAGCCACTCTATCGGCACCGCCGAAGCCGCCGTCGAGAAAGCCGCCGAGGCCTACCACGAGCTCCGCAAGGCCCACAGCCAGGGCGATCCCGATGCCGAGACCGTCGCCTTCCTCGACCCCGACGGGAAGATCCGCGCCGAACTCGAAGCCGCCGCCGGGGAAAAAGAAGCAAAGCCCGCCGAAGAAAAACACTGATCGGGCCTCTCCTCATTCCGACAAAAAAGGCGGCACCCCTTTCGGGACGCCGCCTTTTTATTGCGGAAAGAAGCCTACTTCTTCGTCACCGCCGCGCGGACGGCGTCGAGCTGCCCGGCGGAGCCGAGCTTCTCGTTCTTGTGCGCGATGAACTTCGCGTATTCGGCGATGAACGTCGTGCCGGGGGGACGGAAGTCGAAATCCGAGGGCTTGTCGCGGAAGAACTCGCGGTGGACGCGGGTCCAGACGAGGCGGCCGTCGGTGTCGATGTTGATCTTCGTCACGCCCAGCTTCGCGGCGGGCAGATATTCGTTCTCATCGACGCCGCAGGCGCTCGGGTCGAGGGTGCCGCCGGCGGCATTGATGCGGGCGACTTCTTCCTTCGGAACGCTGGAGCTGCCGTGCATCACGATCGGCGTGCCGGGGATCTTTTCCTGGATCGACTTGATGACGTTGAAGTGGAGGGACTGGTGGCCCTTGAACTTGTAGGCACCGTGGCTCGTCCCGATCGCGGCGGCGAGGGAATCGCATCCGCTCTGCTTCACGAAGTCGACCGCCTCTTCCGGCTGCGTCAGGCAGGCGTGGCCTTCGTCGACCTGGATGTCCTCCTCGACGCCGCCCAGCTTGCCGAGTTCGGCCTCGACGCTCAGGCCCTTCGCGTGGGCGCGCTCGACGACGCGCTTCGTGATCGCGACGTTCGTGGCGAAATCCTCATGGGAGGCGTCGATCATCACGGAGCTGTAGAAACCGGAGTCGATGCAATCGTAGCAGGTCTCCTCGTCGCCGTGGTCGAGGTGGACGGCGAAGATCGCATCGGGGTAGATCACTTCCGCCGTGCGGATCAGGGCTTCGAGCATCCGTTTGTCCGCATACTTGCGGGAGCCCTTGGAGAGCTGGATGATGAAGGGAGCTTTCGAATCGACGCACCCTTTGAAGAGGCCGAGGATCTGCTCCATGTTATTGACGTTGTAGGCCCCGACGGCGTATTTGCCGTAGGCCACCTTGAAGAGTTCGGCGGTGGTGACAATCATGGTGCCATCGTTTTAAGGGGAGTGCGCTCCGTTTGGCAAGCTCTGCATACCCCCTGTGTCAGTTTCGCCGATTTCTCCCCTCCGTGATTTCGCGTAGATAACGTTAACACCGATGAAAATTACAGGTTAAAATGAAATTAGCTTGTGGCACTCAATGCGTTTAACGATGATCGACCCACCTTTTTGATCTCGTAGCCTTAGCGTAGCCCGCTCTTCCTCCATGGACATCGCCGCAGAAATCTCCATTTCCCTCACCGCCGCCGTCATCCGCATCTTCGAAACCATGGGCTCCCTGGCGGTGACCCTCGCCGAATCGACCGACGTCTCCCAGCGCCCCTCCGACGCCCTCCAGGACGTGACCGGGAACGTCAGCTTCGCCGGCCCCTCGATCGCCGGGGTGATCTACCTCTCCCTGCCCTCCTCCCTGGCCCGCCTCGTCACGGGCACCATCACGGGAGACCCCGCGAGCGTCACCGAACAGGAGGAGAACGACATCCTCGGCGAGTTCACGAACATGGTCACCGGCAACGTGAAGACCCACATGGCCGACAAGGGCTACAACTCCCAGCTCAGCATCCCGAACGTCCTGCGCGGGACAAAGCTTTCCGTGAGTTGCAAGGGCTTCTCCCTCGCCCACGCCTTCACGTTCCGCGTTTCGAAGACGGGAGAGACCTTCCAGGTCCTCGCCCTGGTCAAGGCGGACTGATTCGCCCCTTTGATTCCCCCCCTTTACGGCCATTCTCCAGAGCGGGAATGATGGCCTTTCCACTCTTTCATCTAGGTAGGATCCCTCCTTGCGTTTTTGGCACGCTTCCTTAACGTAACCAGATCATGGCCGAAGAAGGACGAGAGAGCCTGCTTAAGCATGACGAGACCATTGCTATTCCTGAGAAGGACAAAGGTCTTGAGTTCGATCATTCCAAGGACGACGACAAGTACGGCCAGAGTGAGATCGACGACATCCTGAAGATGTTCAATCCCTGAGCGGGATTGCTGCCCCCCCCTAGGTCGTCCCTCCTTGATCCCGGGCCCTGCGGAAGGGTAATCTGCCCTTCCTTCGGCCCCCGATCCTCCATGACGCCCGGCTCCTGCTTCGACCTCCACGCCTTCCGCGCACGCCATCGGCACGACGCCCTTGTCGTCGCCGGGCACGGCTCGACGGTCAATGCCGACTCCAGCACCCCCGCCTACCGCCACGCCGACCGCATCCGGGAACAGGGCCTCTTCGCCGAAGTCCACGAATGCTTCTGGAAGGAGGAGCCCAATTTCCGCTTCATCCTCGACCAGGTCGAGGCGGAGCGGATCTACATCGTCCCCGATTTCATCAGCTCCGGCTACTTCACCGAGGAGGTGATTCCACGGGAGCTGAATCTCACGGGCCCCCTCACCCGCCGCGACGGGAAGACCCTCTGCTACTGCCAACCCGTCGGCCTCCACCCCGCGATCACCGGGGTCCTGCTGGAACGGGCCGCCGAGGTCGTCCACGCCTCGGGCGTCCCGCCGCTGCCGCCGGAGGAGACCGCCCTCCTCATCGTCGGCCACGGCACCGGCCTCAACGAGAACTCGACGAAGATCGTCCGCGAGCAGGCCGCCCGGATCGGCGCGATGGAGCCCCGCCGCTACGCCGCCGCCGTCGCCGCCTTCATGGAACAGGAACCCTTCGTGAAGGACTGGCGCACCCTCGTCTCGCAGCCGAACGTCGTCACCGTCCCCTTCTTCATCTCCGACGGGCTCCACTCCTACGAGGACATCCCCGTCCTCCTCGGCATGACCGAGGACGTCCGCCGCGACGGCATCCTCAACCCCCACGCGATCGGCGGGCGGCGGCTCTGGTACGCCCCCGCCCTCGGCACCGATCCCCGGCTGGCCGACGTCATCGTCGCCCAGGTCGCCCACTTCGACACCCATGCCCTCGCTCTCGCGCATCCTTGAGGCCAGACTGGCCGCCGCATCCGGGCGACCCCTCTTCCTCGGCGAACTCGTCCTCCTCCCTGCCAGGTCAGAGCTGGAAAGGGAACTGCGCCACCGTGCCGATACCGGGACCGCGCCGGAATCCCTGGTCCTCCTCCCCGACCTCCCCGCAATCCGCGAGATCGCGAAGAACGACGCCGCCTGGGCCTACCGCCCCCTGCGCGTCGCCCCCGGCCTCCAACGTGGCTGGCGGACCGAGGCCCTGTCCCTGCCCGCCCTGATCGAGGCCCTCCACTCCCTCTACCCCTCCGCCCTCCCCTTCTGGGCCGTCCCCCGCCCCCCCGTCCCCTTCTCCGAGACCGCGAAGCGGCAGAGCGGCATGTACCGCCTCGTCCAGACCTGCGGCGACGAAGGAGCGCCGCTCCGGGCCGCCGTCGAAAAAACCTGCGCCGCCCGCTGCCTCCGCCAACGCCTCTGGGGCCCCGGAGCACGGACGCGGGAGGAGATCGAGCGGGCAACCCCGGACGACGCCATCCCCCTCCCCTGCCCCGAGGCGTGCAACTACCTCATCGCGCAGGTTCGGGAGGAGATCGATGCGGCGCGAAAACAGTAGGCGGGCATGAAAAAAACCGCCGCCCCCTTACGGGGCGCGGCGGTTTTGAAAGAGGCTGCGGAAAAGCCTACGCGCGGGAAAGATACTTCCCGTCTTCCGTGCTGATCTTCACCAGTTCCCCTTCCTTGATGAAGAGGGGCACCTGGACCTGGAGGCCGGTTTCAAGGACGGCCAACTTCATGACGTTGTTCGCGGAGTCCCCGCGGACGCCCTCGGCCGATTCGGTGACCTTCAGCGTGACGGTGGAGGGAATCTCGACCTCGGCCACGACCTCGTCGGTGAAGAGGACTTCGACGGCCTGGTTCTCCGTCAGGTAATCCTTGATCTTCGCGACCATGGAGGGGTTCAGCGTGAGGTTGTCGAAGGTGTTCGGCTCGATGAAGACAAAGTCCTCGCCGTCCTTGTAGCTGAACTCGTACTTGCTGCGGGTGATCGGGACGACCTCCAGCTTGTCGGTCGAGCCGAAGCGCTCGACGGACGATTTGCCCGTCTTCAGGTTGCGGATCGTCATCTGGACGAAGGCGCGCAGATTGCCCGGCGTGCGGTGCTGGGTCTCCAGGACCATGCACACGGCCCCGTTGAACTTGATGGCCTGTCCTTTATGGACGTCGTTGGCGTTCGGCATACGAAATTTTTCTCTCTAAACTCGTTCTTAAACGATTCGGTGTTTGGTCACGTCCTGGGCATCCACGAGCCCGACGGGACGGTGAGTATCATCGACAACCACCAGATCATCAATACGATTCTTTTGGAAGAGGTTCAGCACCTCGGCGGCCAGTTTCCCGACGTGGACCGTGATCGGGCGGGCCGTCATCACGTCGGCCAGGCGGGCGTTGCCCACATTCGGGTCCGATTCGTAGCGGCGGATGAAGTCGCCGTGGGTAAAGATGCCGACGATCTGCTTCTTCTTCCCGACCACGACGGCGGCCCCGGTCCGCTTCACGTTCCATTGCCGCAGGGCGTCCTTCACCAGGGCCGTCTCCGGCAGGATTGCCAGGCTCTCCGCCGGACGCATCACCTCGGAGACCTTCAGGAGGAGGTTTTTCCCCAGGTTCCCGCCGGGGTGATAACGGGCGAAGTCCTCCTTCTTGAACCCGCGCTTTTCCAACAGGACCATCGCCAGCGCGTCCCCGAGGACCAGCTGCGCGGTCGAGCTGGCCGTGGGCGCGAGCTTCAGCGGGCAGGCCTCCTTCGGCACCTTCACGTCGAGGACCACGTCGGCATGGCGGGCCAGGGTCGACTTCAGGTTCCCGGTAATCGCGATGATCCGGACCTCCATCCGGGCGAAGATCGGGAGGACGCGGATCAACTCGTCGGTTTCCCCGCTGTAGCTTAAAACGATCATGACGTCCCCCTCGGAGACGACGCCC
>CAISZB010000352.1 GCA_903889845.1 uncultured Verrucomicrobium sp.
AGGTCCGTGTCGGAGGCGGGGGCCGGAGCAAAATGAAGCCGCCGCGCCGCGACGACGGCGGCCAGGTCGGTCTCCGAGTTGCCGCAACTCTCCTCGACCAAGACGTGGGCGATGCGCCCCGCCCCGTCGGCGGCCAGGCGGAGGACCGTCACGCCCGGCTCCGCCAGCAGGTCGGAGGAGACGGCGGGGAGCCGCCACTCCGCCGGGGCGCGGGCGGCGAAGGCGGGGGACCCGGCCCACCGGACCGCCGTCCCGGAAGCCGCCGGGAGGGAAGGCGCGACGCTGTAATGGAAGACCTGCCGGGGCCCGGCGCTGCCCAGGGCCTCCGAAGCCCGCTGCGCGAGGGGCGCGAGGCGGTCGGGCAGGGTCCGCACATTGGGATCGAGGGCGACCAGAGCTTGCGGAGCCTGGACCTGCCCCCCCGCGCCCGCCGCCTCGTCGGAAGCATGATAGCGGGCGGAGGCCGCCGTCCCCTCGGCAGGGAGGGTCGCCACGTCGGGGGGGAAGACGACAAGGCTGGGATCGTCGATCTGGCTCCAGAACCCCATATCGGCGACCGTCGGCATCCGGGAGGCCCCCGGCGCGGGGGCATAGACCATCAGCCGCTGCCGCGCCGGAGTCAGGACGGGGGCGGCCTCCGGGTAGGAGACGCGCAGGAGGAGGAATCCCCCCGCATGCAGCATCAGGGCACCCAGGAGGAGGACGCCGATCCGCCGCCGCTCCTCCGGCACCGCCTCCAGGGCGACGCCCAGGAAATGGAAATATCTAGGGGCCCACATTGGGATTCGGAGCCGGAGCGTCCCCCCCCTTGGCGGGTGCCACCGGCAAGGCCGCCGGAGCGGAGGAACCCGCACCGGAGCCGGGGGCCTGGGCGGCGAGGACGACGGCCCATTTCCGCGTCATCGCCAGGTTCATGATCTCGACCAGGAGGCCGTTCGGCACGGAGCGGTCGGCACGGATGAGGAGGGTCCGCCCGTCGATCCCCCGCGCCGCCCCGACGGAGTCGAGGCGGGTGGGCAGGTCGGCGAGGGAAAGGGCCTCGTCATTGAAGAAGAGGAGCGAGTCCCCCGGGACACTCTGCCCCGTCGCCGGATCGCGCCGGTCGGGACCGGCCAGGATCGTCAGGATCACGCTCTGGGCCGGGGCGCCCATGACGAAAGGGCTCCGCGGCAGGTCGACCTTGATCCCCGGCTGGAGGACGAAGGTGGAGCCGAGGGCGAAGAAGACGAAGAGCAGGAGGACGACGTTGATCAGTGGGGCCGCGTCGACCGGCCCCCGGGCGTAGGCGTAACGCCGGGGCAGCTTCATGTCTGGATCGGGGTGACGCCCGGGGAAGCCGGGGCGGGGGGGAACGGGCGGAGCAGCCTGCGGCAGGGGAATCGGGACCGTCGCGGTCGCCGTCGAGACCGAGGCCGGGACGGAAACGGGAGCCGAGGCGGGAACGGGCGGGACCGTCGCCGCCGGAGCGGGGGCCGCCTGCGGCTCGGCGGGAATCCCGCCGCCGCGGTCAATCACACTCGTCAGGACGTGGATCGTCTCGATCCCCGCCCGTTCCATGTCGCTGAGGATGGCATTCATCCGGGCGACGAGGAAGTTGTAGGCCGCGTAGGAGGGAATCGCCACGGCGAGGCCCGAGGCCGCCGTGATCAGGGCGGTCCAGACCCCGGAGGCCAATTCCTCGACCGAGGTGCCGCCCCCGGCACGGCCGATCTCGATGAAGGCGTCGATCATCCCCGTCACCGTGCCCAGGAGGCCGAGGAGCGGCGCGATCTGCCCGATCCCGGCGAGAATGCCCAAATGAGTCTCCAGCCGGGGCAACTGCAGCATCGCGACCTCCCGGACGACCTCCCGCATCTCCGCCGGGGGCAGTTCCCGGGCCAGGATCGCCTGCCGGACGACGCGGGCGACGGGTCCGTAGCCCTCCTCGCACCGCTCCAGCGCCTCCCGGTAGAGGCCGCGGCGGAGGGAATTGGAAATGCCCGACAGGAACTCCGGCACCTCCAGGCGGCAGCGGCGGTAATAGAGGAAGCGCTCCGCGAAGACGACGGCCATCGCGATGCTGCACCCCAGGATCGGCCACATGAGCGGCCCGCCCTGCTGCATCACGGCGAAGAGACCCAGGGTCTCCCCGCCCGAGGTGAGCGGCAGGGGCAGGGCCGAGGCCCCCTCCCCAGGAAGTGCGGGCGTCGCCTGCGCGAGGAAAGCCCAAAAAGTCGTCGAAAGCATGCCGGTTCCTTTCCCTTTTTCTTTGCCTTTGCCCTACCAAATGAACGATTTTTCCTCACCCACGATCTTGTTCCCCCGCCAGATCGTGAAGCGCCAGCTCTCCACCGGACCGTCCTGCCGATATTCGGAGCCGGTCACCTTGAAGATGGAGCGGACGTTCCCGTTGACCGCGGGATGATCGAGGGTCTGGACCTTGATCCGGTCCCGGGTCTTCGTCTGGCGATACTCGAACCGGGCGATGAAGCGGTCGGGCGGCCCCTCGTTGCGCCAGCTGATGACGTAGATCTGGCCCCGGACCGCCTCCTTCTGCTCCTCCGTGATCGCGCCGTAGCTCCAGTAGCTCTTCTCGAACTCCAGGGCGTCGTTGTGGCGGGGATTGTAGGTCTCGTCATTGCGGACCTCGTGGACCTTCATCACCCGGACGCGGGGATCGAGGGTCAGCGGAGGGGGCGGATTGAGGGAGGAAGGATGCGCCGCCTCCCCGCCCGAAGCCTCGGCGGGCGCCGCCACGGCGGGGGCGGTCCCGGGAACTTCCTGCGCCGTCGCCCCCGCCCGGAAGCAGAGGGCCAAGGCAAAAACGAAAAAGGGAAGGAAAAGACGCATGGCTCGATGAGTCTTAATCAAGTAGCTCCCCGGGAGCCTCTTGCGAGTCTTTTTTCGGGTTTTGACCCTGGCCCGCATGCCGCGCGAGCCGGTCTTCCCTCGCCGCCTCCTTCGCCGCCTCGCGGATTTCCTTCGCGTCGGCCCCCCGGATGACGAGGCAGACTTCCCCCTTCGGGGGATGGGCCTCGTAATGGGCCAGGAGATCGGCGGGCAGGCCCCGGCGCAGTTCCTCGAACTTCTTCGTCAACTCCCGCGCCACGCAGACCTCCCGATGCGGGATCACCTCGGCAGCATCGGCCAGGGCTCGGACCAGGCGGTGCGGCGACTCGAAGTAAACTGAAGTGGAGGGCCGCATCGCCGCCTCCTCCATCTCCCGGCGCCGCCCCCCCGACTTCACCGGCAGGAACCCGCCGAAGTGGAACGGCACCATCGGGAACCCCGCCCCGACGAGGGCCTGGAGCACCGCCGAGGGGCCGGGCACGACCTCGACCGCGACACCCGCCTCGACACAGGCCCGGATCAGCCGCTCCCCGGGGTCGGAAATGCCCGGCATCCCGGCGTCGCTGATCAGGGCGATGTTCTTCCCGGCGGCGAAGTGTTCCCGGAACTCGGCCACCCGCTTCGCCTCATTGAACTGGTGATAGCTGACGAGGGGCTTGCGGATCTCGAAGTGGGTCAGGAGGTGGAGGGAATGGCGCGTGTCCTCCGCCGCGACCAGGTCGGCCTCCTTCAGGATGCGCAGCGCCCGGAGCGTGATGTCCTCCATGTTGCCGATCGGCGTGGCGACGACATAGAGCTTTCCGGATGGGGATTCGGACATCCCCTCATTGTGGATCGGGCTTGCCTCTTTTGCAACAGCCAGCATGGTTTTACCGAAGTCCGAACCGTCCGCCTTCCCATGCGCCTCTCCCCCGCCCGCCTCGCCTTCGGCCTCGCCGTCCTCCTCTTCGGCTTCGCCCTCTGGCACGACGCCCGGACCCTGCCCGACCTCGTCGCCAGCCATTTCGACGCCGCCGGGCGGGCCGACGGCACGATGCCCCGGCGCGCCCACCTCGCCTTCTTCGGAGGCTTCGGCGGCGGGATGAGCCTCTTCCTCCTCGGCGTCTGCTGGTCCGTCCGCCTCTTCCCCGCCTCGACGCTGAACGTACCGCACGCCGACTACTGGCGCCGCCCGGAGAACCATCCCCGGGCCTGCCGCTTCCTCTTCGAGCACGCCTTCTGGATCGCCGCCTTCACCCTCCTCTGGCTCCTCGGCCTCCACCGGCAGATCGCCGCGGCCAACCGCCTCCCCATCCCCCACCTCGATGGAAAAAACATGACCGTGTTGGGAATCGCCTACGGGGTAGGCCTTGCACTTTGGATCGGGACCCTCTGGCTTTATTTTAGAAAGCGAAGGGATACGTAGGAGGCCTTGCGGCCCTTCGGGACCGGGGAGCGGACCCGGGTGGGTCGCGACGGACGCACGTTGTAGGCTTCTGAGGGGTGCCCCCTCAGCCTCCAGCTAAGAGCCGGTAGGGGGAGAGAAGTGCGCTCTGGAAGCTTTTCTCCTCCCGAGGCGCAGCCTCGGCTGAATCCCCGAATCTCCGAGGGTACGTACGGCGTGGGAAGACAGGACCAAAACGCCCAGACTCCTATTAGGAGAAGGCCGCTTCGGTTCCGAAGCTCCCCCCATGGTGATTCCTCCCAAGGAGGTTAGATTCAGCGGAGTAGAACTCTCCTTGGGAGAATGGCCTGAAGGGACGCGTCTTTCTCCCCGCGCCGTATCAGAGCAGGGAGGCGTTGGAGGGCGGCACGCCCTCCATTC
>CAISZB010000353.1 GCA_903889845.1 uncultured Verrucomicrobium sp.
CTGGAGGAGGACGAGCGGGAACTCGATCGAGTGCTCCCCCTCGTGCGCCGGGGCCTCGCCGAGGGGGAAGCCGCACCGCTCCACGATCTCCAGGATCTCCCCCGCCGCCGAGGGGACGATGCCGAGGGGCGTCGCGTAGTCGCGTCCGTCGAGACTCCACGGCAGCGAGGCCCGGTGGCCGACGCCCAGGATCACGTAGCAATCGGCTTCCGCCGGGCGGCGGACCCACGGCGCGAAAGCGTGGCCGTAGGCCCGCCCGCTGACGCGGAAATCGATGTGCGGCGTCAGGAGAACGCGGGGCGGGGCTAGGTCGGCCTCCGCCTCCGGTTCCCAGGGGGCAAGGCCCTCCTCCCGGCCGAGCGCGGCGAAGAAGGAGCGGAAGTAATCGAGACACGCGTCGGCCTGCCGCGGGTAGCAGACCCCGGCGCACCGGGCCTGAAGCAAGAGCGGATGGCGTTGCGGTTGGGAAGGCGTCACCGCCCCGCATTCTGGGCCTCCTCCCCCTCCGCGTCGAGCGCGGAGGGAAGGGGGAAAGCGTTCCTTGTGTTGTTTCCTGCCGGGGAGTCTGGCACGATCCCGACGCGCATGGCCTTTTCCGAAGACGACTCCCGCCGCCTCGACCTCCTGCAGGCGCTCCGAGGCCTCGCCGTCCTCGCCGTGATGCTCCATCACACGCTCTTCTATCCGCTGCGCGGCTTCCAGTACTGCTTCCACCTGGCCGACGGGGCTTTCGACGGGGGCTGGATCGGCGTCGACGCCTTCTTCTGCCTCAGCGGCTTCGTCATGGCCTGGGTCCACGGGGACGACATCGGGATCCCGGAACGGGCGCGCTCCTTCGCCTTCAAGCGCTTCTTCCGCATCTACCCGCCCTACCTCGTCTTCCTCCTCTTCACCTACCTCTTCCTCCTCGTCGCCTCCCGCGCCCTGGGCCTGCCGCCGCTCCATTCCCCCCTCGACCTGCTGGGCTCCCTCTTCCTCCTCCCCCCCTACGACCACCTCGTCATCGGCGTCGCCTGGACCCTGACCCACGAGGCCCTTTTCTACGCCCTCTTCTGCGTCGCGATCCTGGCCGGACCGCGCCTCGCGAAGGCGGGGGCGGTCGGCTGGACCCTCGGCATCGTCCTCTTCGCCCGTCCCATCGCCCATGCGGCGATGAGTGTGGAGAGCGATTCCCCCTTCGTCTCCTTCGTCTTCAACCCGGTGAACCTCGAATTCCTCGGCGGCATCGTCGCCGCCGCCTGCGTCCGGCGCTGGCGCGGTGCGCCGCAAGCTTTCGCCTGGGCCGCCCTGGCCCTTTGCGCGACGATCCTGGGCATCGGCTACGCCCACGGCACCTGGCACAACTTCCGGGGCATCCGCCTTCCCCCGGACCTGGTGGAGAAGGTGGCGCTGACCGTCGCCTTCTCCGGCCTCCTCTTCGGCCTCGTCCGGCTGGAACTCGACCGCGTCCTCCGCGCCCCGGCCTTCCTCGTCGCCCTCGGCACCGCCTCCTACTCGGTCTACCTCCTTCACGAAAACGTGATGCGGTGGATCGGCTACGGCACGGCGGCGCTCTTCCCCGGACTCTTCTCCGGAGCGCACCCCGCCGCCATCCAGGCGCTGCTGATCGGAGCCTTCGCCGCCACGCTGGGAATCTCCCTCGCCTATTACCGCACGGTGGAGAAACCCCTGCTGAAGCGATGCCGGGACTGGCTGAAGGCAGAGGAGAAGCGGTCCGCGTAGGGAATCCTCCTCCTCCCCCCCGCAATGATTCTTCCCAAGCGGGTTAGAAGAAGCGGACATCCTCTAACCGAAGCGGACAGCCTCCCTTCAATCGCACCTGTAGGCTGGTTCTGTTACATCCGGGCAGGGAGGCTTGGAGGGCGGGCACTGCCTGCGCGATAGCGCAAAGTACCCCAAGGGGAAACTAACTGGCAGAGACGGGA
>CAISZB010000354.1 GCA_903889845.1 uncultured Verrucomicrobium sp.
ATGGCCGAACTCGGCTTCCCCGTCGTCGCCACCAGCGGCAACGCGAGCGATGAGCCGATCTGCACCGACGAAGCGGAGGCCTTCGCCCGTCTCGGTGCCCTCGCCGACTTCTTCCTGACCCACGACCGCCCCATCGTCCGCCACGTCGACGACTCGATCGTCCGCGTCGTCCTCGACCGGGAGATGGTCCTCCGCCGGGCGCGCGGCTATGCGCCCCTTCCCGTCCGGCTGCGCGGAGGGAAAATAGGCGGGGAACCGGAGGCCGTCTTGGCCGTCGGCGCCCATGTGAAGAACGCCGTCGCCCTCGCCGTCGGGGAAGAGGTCTTCGTCAGCCAGCACATCGGCGACCTGGAGACCGACGCCGCGACCGGGGCCTTCCGCCGCGTCGTCGCCGACCTGGAGACCCTCTTCGACACGCACCCCACCGTCTTCGCCGCCGACCTTCACCCCGACTACGCCTCGACCCGGTTTGCCCAGGAGCAGGCGAGGGAAAGTCGGGCCCGATCCTTCGGCGTCCAGCACCACGTCGCCCACGTCCTCTCCTGCATCGCGGAGAACGGCGTCGCCCTCCCCGCCCTCGGCATCGCCTGGGACGGGACCGGCTACGGCACCGACGGGACCGTCTGGGGCGGGGAGGCCTTCCACGTCACCCCGGAGAACGTCGTCCGCGCCGTCCGCCTCCGCCCCTTCCGGCTGCCGGGCGGCGACATGGCCTCCCGTGAGCCGCGCCGCGCCGCCGCGGGCCTCCTCCACGCCCTCTACGGCACCGCCGCCCTCGACCTGACGAAGCTCCCCCCCATCGCCGCCTTTTCCCATGCGGAGCGGCCGGTGATCGCCGCGATGCTGACGCGCGGCCTCAACTCCCCCTTCAGCTCCAGCGTCGGGCGGCTCTTCGACGCCGTCGCCTCCTTCGCCGGGCTGCGGCACCGCTCCGGCTTCGAGGGACAGGCTGCGATCGACCTCGAAGCGGCCTGCGACGGGATCGAGAGCGGGGAGGCCTATCCCTTCCCCCTCGTCGAGGACGCCGATATCTCGCTCCCGCTCCTCCTCGACTGGAAGCCGATGCTGGAGGCCCTCCTCGACGACCTCCGCCGCGGCCTTCCCGCCGGTCCCATCGCCGCCCTCTTTCACAACGGCCTCGCCGAGGGGATCGTCGCCATCGCCCGGCGGGTGGGGGAGGAGCGCGTCGTCCTCTCCGGAGGCTGCTTCCAGAACCGCCGCCTGACGGAACGCACCGTGCGACGGCTTCGCGCCGAGGGCTTCCGCCCCTACTGGCACCAGCGCGTCCCGCCGAATGACGGCGGCATCGCCCTGGGGCAGGTCGCGGCGGCCCGATGGAATTTGGAACTCTTATAACAAGAAGGAGAACGTCATGTGTCTGGCCATACCCGGTAAAATCGAGCGGATTGAGAACATCGAGGGCGGCGACCCGCTGAGCCGCATGGGCAAGATCAACTTCGGCGGCATCCTGAAGGAGGCCTCCCTCGCCTACGTCCCGGACGCGCAGGTCGGCGACTACGTCATCGTCCACGTCGGCTTCGCCCTGAGCAAGGTCGACGAGGAGGAGGCCCACAAGGTCTTCGATTACCTCAAGGAGATCGGCGAGCTGGGAGAGTTGGAAGAGGCGGAGGAAGCCGCCCAAACGAAGGAGACGCCCCGATGAAATACCTCGACGAATACCGCGACGGGGAGCTGGCGCAGCGCCTCGCCCAAGAACTGCGCCGGATCACGACGCGGCCCTGGACCCTCATGGAAGTCTGCGGCGGGCAGACCCATGCCATCGTGAAATTCGGTCTCGACGCGCTCCTCCCCGAGGGCGTCCGCCTGATCCACGGTCCGGGCTGCCCGGTCTGTGTGACCCCGCTGGAGATCATCGACCAGGCCCTCGTCCTCGCCGCGCGGCCCGGCGTCCTCTTCGCCTCCTTCGGCGACATGCTCCGCGTCCCCGGCAGCACCACCGACCTCCTCTCCGTCAAGGCGCAGGGCGGCGATGTCCGGATCGTCTACTCCCCCCTCGATGCCGTCCGCCTCGCGGAACAGAACCCCGACCGCGAAGTCGTCTTCTTCGGCGTCGGCTTTGAGACGACCGCCCCCGCGACGGCGATGGCCGTCTTCCAGGCGGAGCAGAAGGGACTCAAAAACTTCTCCCTCCTCGTCTCGCACGTCCTGGTCCCGCCCGCGATCGAGGCGCTGATGGCCTCGCCCGATTGCCGCGTCCAGGGCTTCCTGGCGGCGGGCCACGTCTGCGCGGTCGTCGGCTACGAGGAATACGTCCCCCTTGCCGCGAAGTACCGCGTCCCGATCGTCGTCACCGGCTTCGAGCCGCTCGACATCCTCCACGGCATCCTCATGACCGTGAAGCAGCTGGAGGAAGGCCGCTGCGAGGTCGAGAACCAGTACGTCCGCGCCGTGAAGCGGGAGGGGAATCTGCCCGCGCAGGACCTCGTCCGCCGCGTCTTCTCCGTCGTCCCGCGCAAGTGGCGCGGCCTGGGGGAGATCCCGCAGAGCGGCCTCGGCCTCGCCGCAAAATACGCCCCCTTCGATGCGGAGAAGAAATTCGGCCTCGGCACGATTCGCGTCGAGGAGCCCGCCGACTGCCTCAGCGGGCGGGTCCTCCAGGGACAGATCCGTCCCCACGAGTGTCCCGCCTTCGGCACCCGCTGCACGCCGGAACATCCCCTGGGCGCCACGATGGTCTCCAGTGAAGGAGCCTGCGCCGCCTATTACCGCTATCGCCGCCACAGCCACGAACAACCTGCCGCCACCACCGCAGCCGTCTCATGAACCCTCCCGCCTGCCCCCTCCCGATCTCCCAGTACCCGCATGTCCTGATGGCCCACGGCGGCGGCGGGAAGCTGATGCACCGGCTGCTGGAAGACGTCATCGGGAAGGCCTTCTCCAACCCGATCCTCGACTCCCGGCACGACTCGGCCCAGTTCGCGGTCCCGGCGGGGCGCCTCGCCATGACGACCGACTCCTACGTCGTCCGCCCCCTCTTCTTCCCCGGCGGCGACATCGGTTCCATGGCGATCCACGGCACCGTCAACGACCTGGCGATGAGCGGCGCCCGCCCCCTCTACCTCAGTTGCGCCTTCCTCATCGAGGAGGGGCTGCCGATGGAGACCCTGTGGCGGATCGCCCTCTCCATGCGGGCCGCCGCCGACCGGTGCGGCGTCCGGATCGTGACCGGGGACACGAAGGTCGTCGACAAGGGGAAGGGCGACGGCCTCTTCATCAACACCAGCGGCATCGGCCTCATCGAGCACACCCTGGCCATCGCGCCCCGGGAAGTCCGCCCCGGCGACGCCGTGATCGTCAGCGGCGACCTGGGCCGCCACGGCATGGCCGTCATGGCCGTCCGCGAGGGGCTCCAGTTCGAGAGCGCCATCGAGAGCGATTCCGCCCCCGTCCACGAGGACGCCCTCGGCCTGATCGGGGCCGGGATCGCCGTCCGCTGCCTGCGCGACCTCACGCGCGGCGGCCTGGCCAGCGCCCTCAACGAGATCGCCGAGGCGGCGGGCGTCGAGATCGCCGTCGAGGACCGGGCCGTCCCCGTCCGCGAGGACGTCCACGCCGCGTGCGAGATGCTGGGCCTCGACCCCTTCAGCGTCGCCTGCGAGGGGCGGTTCGCCGCCTTCGTGGCGGGAGAGGATGCGGCCAAGGCGTTGGCCCTCCTGCAGCAAGCCGATCCCGGCGCGGCGATCATCGGAAAGGTGGCTGCGACCGATTCCCCCCGGGTGACCCTGCGGAGCGCCATCGGGACGAGCCGGATTCTCGATATGCCGAGCGGGGAGCAGTTGCCGCGGATTTGCTAGAGGGCGCGGGAAGAAGGACGCGTCCCTGCAGGCCATTCTTCCAAGGAGAGTTCTCCTCCGCTGAATCCCACCTCCTTGGGAGGAGCTTCGGAACCGAAGCGGCCTTCTCCCAATTGGAGTCTGGGCGTTTTGGCTCCGTTTCCCCACGCCGTAC
>CAISZB010000355.1 GCA_903889845.1 uncultured Verrucomicrobium sp.
AGGTTGCGGAAGATCCGGTCGACGAGCCACGGCGGGACGTAGCCCCGGTCGGGGATCTGGTTGAAGGCGATCTCCAGCTCGTAGAGGGAATCGTTCCGGGCCTCGTCGATGCGGGGGCTCTGGCACGTCGGCCCGATGAAGAGGCCGGAGAAGAGGTAGGAGAGCGAGGGGTGGTTGTGCCAGTAGTTGATGAGGCTGCGCAGCACGTCGGGCCGCCGCAGGAAGGGGCTGTCGAGCGGCGTCGCGCCGCCGAGGACGATGTGGTTCCCGCCGCCGGTGCCGGTGTGGCGCCCGTCGACCATGAACTTCTCCGTCCCCAGGCGGGACTGATGCGCGTCCTCGTAAAGGCCTTCCGTGATCGAGACCATCTCCTTCCACGAGTGGGCGGGATGGGTATTGACCTCGATGACGCCCGGATCGGGAGTCACCTTGATGACGTTGAGTCGGGGATCGCCGGGGGGCGGATAGCCTTCCAGCATCACCGGCATCGACAGATACTCCGAGGTCTCCTCGATCGCGGAAACGAGTTCCAGGTAATCCTCCAGGGAACTCGTCGGCGGCATGAAGACGTTGAGCTTCCCGTTGCGGGGCTCGACGGAAAGGGCGGTGCGGACGATCCACGGGGCCGACTCGCCCCGCTTCGGCGCGTCGTTGACATCGCGGTTCCCGGCGGGCCAGTAACGGAGGCGCCGCTGGTATTCCTCCGCCTGGCGGCGGTCGCGGGGCCGGTAGCCCTCGCCGGGCGCGCCCTGCGGGCGGAAGCTCTCCGACGGGTTGTCGCGGAAGAAGCGGACGTATTCCTCGGTCAGGCCGCCCGCGCCGCGGAAGAGTTCCCGGCGCCGCTCGGGCCGCTTCGGCAACTCGGGCCGCTGGGCCGTCGGATCGGGCTCGTACATCCAGGGATATTCGGTCGTCGCGACCCACGGGATCGAGTCGATGGGGAGGCGGAAGCCGATGGGGGAGTCGCCGGGGGCGAGGAACATCGTCTCCGGCCGGAAGAACCACGCCCCGGCCATCCAGCCGTCACCGTCCTTGCGGATCGGCAGGACATGGCCGACAACCTTGTCGAGGCCCCGTTCGAAGATACGGGCGAGGCGGGCACGCTCCATTTCGTCCTTCAACTCCGACTGGAGCGGATCGACGTTCGTCGGGAGGCGGCGCTCCTTCCACAAATAGTACCAGGCATCCTCGTAAGCGGGAATGATGCGCAGGGGATCGACCTCCAGGCGGTGGGAAAGGGCCTCGATGAAGCGCATCGAATCGACGTCGGTCGCGCCGTAGTCCTTCCGCTCGTCGGCGACGAGGTCGAAGTTCTCCCAGATCGGCGTCCCGTCCTTCCGCCAGAAGCAGCCGAAGGCCCAGCGAGGGAGCTGCTCCCCCGGATACCACTTCCCCTGCCCGAAGTGGAGGAGCGCGCCGGGGGAAAACCGGCGTTGGAGGCGGCGGAGGAGGTCGTAGGCCAGGCCCCGTTTCATCGGCCCCATGGCGTCGAAGTTCCACTCCGCCCCGTCCATGTCGTCGACCGAGACGAAGGTCGGCTCCCCGCCCATCGTCAGGCGGACGTCGCCGCGCTTCAGGTGCCGGTCGACGTCGTGGCCCAGGGCCTCGATCTCGGCCCACTGCTCGTCGGTGTAGGGCTTCGTGACGCGGGGCGACTCGTGGATGCGCTGGACCGACATCTCGAAGTCGAACTCGACCTCGCACTTCTCCGTCGCGCCGGAGATCGGGGCGGCGGTGGAGGGCTCCGGCGAGCAGGCCAGCGGGATGTGCCCCTCCCCGGCGAGGAGGCCCGAGGTCGGGTCGAAGCCGACCCAACCCGCGCCCGGCATGTAGACCTCCGTCCAGGCGTGGAGGTCGGTGAAGTCGACCTCGGCGCCCGAGGGGCCGTCGAGGGCCTTCACGTCGGGCTTCAACTGGATCAGGTAGCCGGAGACAAAGCGCGTGGCGAGGCCGAAACGGCGCAGAAGGTTGCAAAAGAGCCAGGCCGAGTCGCGGCAGGAGCCGGACCCCTTCATCAGGGTCTCCTCCGGCGCCTGGACGCCCGGTTCCAGGCGGATGAGATACTGGATATCCTTCTGCAGTCGCTGGTTGATCTCCACGAGGAAATCGATCGTCCGGCGCTTCTTGAGCGAGATCGACTTCACATAGGCGTCGAACTTCGGGGCCTTCCCCTCCGGCACCTCGCACTTCAGATAGGAGGCCAGGTCGTGCTTCGTTCCCTCGTCGTAGACAAAGGGATACTCCTCCGCCGCCGGTTCCAGGAAGAAATCGAAGGGATTGTAGACCGACATCTCCGCCACCACCTCGACGAGGACCTCGAACTCCGTCGTCTTCTCCGGGATCACCACCCGGGCCAGGTAATTGCTGAAGGCGTCCTGCTGCCAGTTGACGAAGCGCTCCGCCGGCTTCAAGTGGAGGGAATAGCTGAGAATCGGCGTCCGGCAGTGGGGGGCGGGACGAAGCCGGATCACCTGGGCCCCCATCGAAATCGGCTTGTCGTAGCGGTAGCTCGTACGGTGCTTCAGGAGGACGTGGATCGACATGCGCAGGGCCTTACCAACGGTCCCAAAAAAAGACGAGCCAAAAAATGCATGTTTATGGGAATCTCCGTCCCCCCCCACCGATGGCGACAATGCAGTTCATGATCGCGGCTCTCGACGATCTTGAAGGGTAGAAGGCGAAAATCGCCGAACTGGGACGCGGCAATGGACTCGAAAAGCAACTCGCAGCTATAGGCGGTAGCGATCCCTCATTGGACTCTCCGCTCCCGAGATATTCCCGAGCGCGAAGAGACCGTTAATGAATTGTGGCTGAATACGCTCCGCTTGGATCGAATAGTCGATTGCCAGCACGTTTTGCTGACAATTCTGCTGGCAAATGGCCATTTAAGGCCGATTTTCGCGTTTTTGGCTGAAAACACCCACTGGGAACCAATGAGTTATAAAAATTCACGACGGCGTTGTTTTCACTAGTCTTGGCTCGAAACTCGGATTTTTTCTGCCACCAATTTTGCGCATTTCTCATCCGGAAACCGGTCGGTGACCAATAAATCGATTTCGTCCCATCCGCATTCGGGAACGAGTTCGCGGCGACCGAACTTGGAGGCGTCGGCGAGGAGGACAATCCGGTCGGCCCGCTCAATCATCGCCCGTTCAACCTCGACGACAAGGTGGTGGTTGTTCGTGATGCCCTCCTCTGTGACGCCACCGACGGAGAGGAAGGCGATCGTGGCGTGGTGTTTCCGCAGGCTTTCGACGGCCTCGGGCCCCACCAGCATCCCGGAGCGGGGGTAGAGGTAGCCGCCGGTCAGAAAGACCTCGGCCCCGTTCGGGCCGGAACGGAGCCGATCAATCTCGTGGGCGATGAGGAGGGAGTGGGTCACGATCCGCAGGGGCCGCGCCGCCAACCAGCGAGCCATTTGCAGCGTCGTCGTCCCGCCGTCGATGAAGATGATGTCCCCATCCGCGCAGAGGGAGGCGGCCTTTTCGGCGATACGGCGCTTCTCTTCGCCGTGCAGCTCCTCCCGCAGGCCGCTGGGCAGTATGGGCTGAGATCCCGAGGCGAGGGAACGGAGCCCCCCCCAGGTTTTCTCGGCCTTGCCTTCCTCGGCCAGTGCGGCAAAGGCGCGGCGGACGGTCGCCTCGGAGATGTGAAAGAGGGAGCAAGCCTCCTCCACGGTCAATTCCTGGCGTTCCTGGAGAAGGGCCAGGATTTCCCGACTGCGGACGGACGGTTTCATGGTTCGGGCTCCCATTGACCGCTCCTCGCCGGGGTTCTGCAAGAAAATTGATCGAATTTAGCGCACGATGCCCGTCTGCCGATCAATCAGCGCCTGTAGCACCAGAAGAGACTCCTCACGGGCGCGGTGTTTCTCGAACACCGAGGAGGTGCCGACGA
>CAISZB010000356.1 GCA_903889845.1 uncultured Verrucomicrobium sp.
AGCGGCCGGAAGGCCGCGAGCCAGCGCCCCGCCGGGGAGGCGGCCGCCGCGCCGATCGAATCGGCCTGCGCCGCCTCCCCGTGGGGAGGGAAGCCGACGGCGTCGGCCATCCGGTCGGCCAGTTGGAGGACGGCCCCGAGGAACGGGCCGTTATAGCGAGGGCTGCAAACGGAGGCCCGGTCGGGGAACGCCGCATCGTGGTGCCGGGCGACGGCCTCGACGACGTGGGGCGGCAGGCCGGAACGGAGGCAGATCGCCGCGCCGATCGCCGAGTGGGAGGTGCCGAAGACCTGCCGCTCCAGCGGGAAGAGGCCCTCCGGCGCGTCGAAGGGGACCTCGTATTCCCCGCGGAAGAAGGAGGCGAGGGCGGGCCACGCCGCGTCGTGGAAGAGGCCGGCGAGGTACTCCGTCCCATCGACGGGATGATAGTGGGAGGCGATCCGCTCCGCCACGCGGGCCGCGAAGAGATTCCGTTCCCAGAAGGGGATCCAGGCCCCGGTGAGCCGCGCGGAGTTCATCCGGCGCAGGATCTCGATGCCGAAGACGAGCCGGAGCCGGGCGAGGCCGAGGAACATCACCGCATAGTTCAGGGTGAACGTCCGGCTGCCGAGGGCGGCGAGGTGGGCCGTGCGGAGGACGGCCTGGGCGAGGCCGGAGTCGGTCGCCAGGATCGCGATGCAGCGGTCGAGGAGGACGCCCTCCCGATAGAGTTCCCGGCCCAGGGCCGCGAGGGGAGAAGCGGCGGCGGGCAAAAAATCGCCGTGCTCCTGGACGAAGCGGGTGAGGTGCGGCGCGACGGCAGCCCGGTCGAGGCCGACGGGATAAAGCCGGGTACGGATCGCCTCGGCGGTTTCTTCAGTCAGGGGCGGGCACATTGCGCGTTACCTTCTCGTTTGCGTCTCTCTAGCCGGTTTCATTCCAACCTAGCGCCCCTCCGGAAAAGGCAACTCGAATTTATTTTTCGAAAAACATGAACTCTTTTTCCTAGAGTCTCTTGGCCCTTGGATAACTCTTCAGGACGAAAGGCGGGCCGAGGCGATTTCCATCAGCTCTCCGGTCACCGCGTCCTGCCGCGCTTTGTTGTAGCGGAGGCGATAGGTGGCGATGAGCTTGTCGGCGGCCTCCGTCGCCCGCTTCATCGCGATCCGCCGCGCGCTCCACTCGGCGGCCCGGGCGTCGAGCAGCGCCTGGTGGACGAGGGTGTGGATGAGGAACGGGACGAGGCGGGCCAGGAGGAGCCCGGCCTCCGGCTCGCAGAGGGGGACGGGAGCCTCTCCGCGCCGCGCCGGTTCCCCGCCGGTCGCCGGCAGCAGGGGCAACAACGGCTGAAGGTGCGGCCCCCAGCGCATCGGTCCCTCGAACCGGTTGGCGAGGATCTCCACGGCGTCGATCTCCCCCCGCTCGTAGGCGCGGATCAGGAAGAGGGAGAGCTCCCGGCTCTCCGAGGCCGGGAAGCCTTCCGGCAGGGAAAATTCGGCGAGGCACCGCCCCTCCCCGCCGGGCAGGTGGCGCGCGAGGTGGCTCCGCGCCTTCTTCCCGACGGTGACGTAGACGTTCTCCGGCCGGTCCCGCCGCAGGGCCTCGCGGAAGAGGTTCGCGTTGAGGGAGCCGCAGAGGCCCCGGTCGGTGCCGACGA
>CAISZB010000357.1 GCA_903889845.1 uncultured Verrucomicrobium sp.
CTCCGCGGCCAAGGAAAAGGCCGCCAAGGCCACGCCCCCCGCCTCCGCCATCCCCGAAGCCCGCCCCGTCCTGGAAAACGACGCCGTCCGCGTCACCTTCACCTCCCTCGGCGGCGGCCCCGCCACGATCACCCTCAAGCAGCACGCGGAGACCAAGGGCGGCGATCCCGTCGTCCTGAACGCCCCCGGCCTCGCCGCCGTCGACGTTGTCCCGCCGCCCATCTTCAACCTCACCGGCTGGAACACCGACGCCAATGGCGTGGACAACGCCGTCATCGACTACCAGACCGTCGCCGACGACCACCGCGTCTCCTTCACCCGGACCCTGCCGAACGGCCTCAAGATCGAGCGCACCTACACCCTCGACGGCGCCTACGGCCTCAAGCTGGAGGAACACCTCCTGAACACCGCCGGGCAGCCCCTCGCCCTCCCCGCCCGCACCGCCCACCTGGGCCTCGTCGGCCCCCTCTACCACAACGACCTTGCCACCACCCTCGGCACCACCTGGTCGAAGGTCGCCGAAGGCGCCCTGGGCCACGTCACCGCGCCCGAGTTCGAAGCCGGGGCCACCCTCTTCATCTTCAACCCCCACCCCGCCCGCGACGGCATCGCCAGCCCCGAGGAGCCGATCCGCTGGGCCGCCGTGAAGAACCGCTTCTTCACCGTCGTCCTCACCGCCCCGGAAGGCGACCCCATCGAGCGCGTCACCTCCCTCGTCTTCCGTCCCGGCCACCCGCAGGGCCGCACCCCCTCCGGCGCCGTCCTCCCCGCCCTGGCCGCCACCGCCACCTTTGCCCCCGTCACCCTCGCCCCCAACGAGGGCCGGACCGAGGTCTACTCCCTCTACGCCGGGCCGAAGGACTACGACCTTCTCAAAACCCTCGGCAACGGACAGAAGGCCATCATGGACTTCGGCTTCTTCGGCTGGGCCGCCCTGCCGCTGCTGAAGGTGATGAAATGGATCCACGCCGTCGTCCCCTACTACGGCTGGTCGATCATCATCCTCACTGCCCTCCTGAAGGGCATCTTCTGGCCCCTCCAGTCGAAGGCCAACCACAGCATGAAACTCATGCAGGCCGTCGCCCCGAAGCAGAAGGAAATCTCCGCGAAATACAAGGAAGACCCCGCCCGGATGCAGCAGGAGGTCATGAAGCTCTACAAAGAGTACGGCGTCAACCCCCTCGGCGGCTGCCTCCCGATGCTCATCCAGATCCCGATCTTCATCGGCTTCTACACCATGCTCCAGAGCGCCGTCGAATTCCGGCACGAGTCGTGGTTCTGGATCAAGGACCTCGTCCAGCCCGATACCGTCGCCGTCATTCCCGGCCTCGGCGTCCCGATCAACCCGCTGCCGATCATCATGTCCCTCTCCCAGTACGCCCTCATGCGGATCACCCCGCAGACCGGCGACGCCGCGCAGGTGAAGATCCTCCAGTTCATGCCCTTCATCATGCTCTTCTTCTTCTACAACTTCGCCTCCGCCCTGGCCCTCTACTGGACCGTGAACAACTTCATCTCCATGTACCAGACCTACCGGAACCTGAAGAAGCCCCTCCCCGTCCTCCAGCGCGTGAAGAAGGCGAAGCCCCCCGGCGGCGCCGGCGGCGGATTCACCTTCCAGCGGTAAGCCCTACTTGGCTGGCAGAGGGAAAGACTCGCCAAGAAAAACCCCTTCCGGCATCATGGAGACCATGCCGACGCACGAAGGACCGAACCAGACTCCCAAGGAGCTGCTGGAACTCCTCCTAGGCCACCTCGGCTTCGTCTTCGAAGTCGAGGAGCACCACGAGCCCGCCGACCGCGGGGAGCGCCTCCGCCTCAACATCCGCACCCGCGACCCCGGCCGCCTCATCGGCCGCGACGGCCGCACCCTCGACGAGATCGAATACCTCCTCAACCGCCTCGTGGAGCGGGGCGAGGAGGGAGAGACCCCCGACCCGGCGCACCCCCACGCCGCCCCGCGCCTCGTCGTCGACGTCGAGGGCTACCGCCGCAAGGAGCAGGACGACTTCCTCGCCGCCGTCCGCGAGCGGGCCGACCGGGTGCGCCAATCGGGCAAGCCCGAAACCCTCCCCCCGATGAACGCCTACGAGCGGTGGGTCATCCACCAGGCCTTCCACGACGACCCCGCCATCGCGACGAAGAGCGTCGCCGTCGAGGGCGGCACCGGCAAACTCAAGTCGATCGTCCTCCAGCC
>CAISZB010000358.1 GCA_903889845.1 uncultured Verrucomicrobium sp.
GAAAAGCCTCCACCGCGCGCTCTTCTCCCCCTACAGGCTCCGAGCTGGGACTGCCTGCGCGATAGCGCAATCCACCCAAAGGGGAAACCAATTGGCAGGGGCGGGTGCCAACCTGAGGGGGCACCCCTCAGAAGCCAACAAACGCGCGGTGCGCATGGAGCTGTACAGGCAAGCGTAAGCGATTCTACCCAATCCCGTCGCGGTAGCGACAAAGACCCAAAGGGGAAACTGAATAGGATGGGCGGGAGCCAATCCCGAAGGGCCGATAGGCCTCTTCGTCCCCCTCCGCAACGCTTAAAACGAAATGGAGAAGAGACTCAACCCGCCCGTCGGCTTCTGGGCCGCATGGCTAGGCTGGCTGTTCTCCGGGGCGAGGGCCGAGGAGCTGAAGTAGACCTTGCCGTCCCCCGTCTTAGCGGGGGCCAGGGGGGAGAGCAGGATCGGCCCCTTCTTGTAGAGATCGTAGCCAAGGCCGCCGTAGACGACGCCGGGGGTCGAAGCGGCCATCGGGTCCTTCGTGCGGAAGGAAGGGCCTGTCGCCTGCTGTTGCTGCTGCTTCGCCAACGGCGTGCTGGTGGTGCTGAAACTATGCGTCGTGGTGTCCGCGCGGAGGGAAGCCCCCCCGAGGGCGAGGAGCGAAACCAGAAGGAAGGCGGCGGACTTTTTCATAGCTTCTACTGTGTAAACCATTTTCGGGGAAGGCGCAAGAGGGGAAAGAAAGGGAGGGCGGCAGGTGGAGGACGATGCGCGAAGGATCGGATGAGATAGTGTAGAAATGTGTAGACCTGACACGAATGGTACTCCGCAAAGACCTCATTTCATCCAAATCGGGCGCACGGCTTCATCACCGAAAAACCCCCAATCAAGCAATGCCTCCTTGAAGACCTCTTCATCATATTTTTCGTAAACCTTCAGATTAATAAATGAATAAAACAAGCCCCGCGCTTTAGCCTCTGACTTGAGGGACGGATCAGTTTTGACTTCGGGCGGATGGATGTAGCCAATAACCATGCCGATTGGGCCTCCAAAATCGGGAAGGTACCCAACACAGGGAATGTCTTTTCCCGAGTTATCCTCCAAGACGTATGGAGATTCAAATCGGATATGGAGAGCTTGAGAAGCACGCTCCCACGCAATCGACAACTTCAATAAATCAGTGTGCATTCGTGTCAGGTCTACACTTTTCTACACCCCCCCACTACGCCGCTTCCTTATCCTGCTTCCGCCGAACAAGGGGCGGCTTCCGCCCCTCCACCGCCGCCCGGTTCAGCGTCACCTCCACCACATCATCCCGCGAGGGCAACTCATACATCAGGTCGAGCATCCGCTTTTCAAGCAGCGTCCGCAGCGCGCGCGCCCCGGTCCCCTTCTTGATCGCCTCCTCGGCCAGGGCGCGGAGGGCGTCCTTCGTGAAGGCGAGGGCGACGCCCTCCATGCCGAAGAGTTTCTCGTACTGCTTCGTCAGGGCGTTCTTCGGTTCGGTGAGGACGGCGAGCAGTTCGTCCTCGGTCAACTCGCTCAACGGGGCGCAGACGGGGAGGCGGCCGATGAATTCCGGGATCAGGCCGTAGGCAACGAGGTCCTCCGGCTCGGTCTCGCGGAGGAGGCGGCTGGAGTCGAGTTCGTCCCTGGAGGGCGGCCCGCCGACGCCGAAGCCGAGGCTCTTCTGCCCCAACCGCCGCTGGACGACCTGGGGCAGGCCGACGAAGGCCCCGCCGCAGATGAAGAGGATCTTCTCCGTGTTGATCTGGATGTATTCCTGCTGGGGATGCTTCCGCCCGCCCTGCGGGGGGACGTTGCAGAGGGTCCCCTCCAAAATCTTGAGCAGGGCCTGCTGGACCCCCTCTCCGGAGACGTCCCGGGTGATCGAGGCGCTGTCGCCGCGCCGGGCGATCTTGTCGATCTCGTCGATGTAGACGATGCCCCGCTCGGCCTTCTTCACGTCGTAGTCGGCGGCCTGGAGGAGGCGGAGAATGATCGTCTCGACGTCCTCGCCGACGTACCCGGCCTCGGTCA
>CAISZB010000359.1 GCA_903889845.1 uncultured Verrucomicrobium sp.
CCCCGGACGCCGGAGCGGAGGCCCCGGGTGAAAAGGTGTTCGACGCCGTGGTGCGATTCGAGGAAGAGGACCCGGCCCGGCATCGTGACGGGTCCTAGGCGACGGGGGCCGCTTTGGCGTCGGTTTGTTTCGCCCGGCGTCGGGAGCCGATCCGGAAGACGTTGTTGAAGGTCTTCCGCAGGGCCTGCTTCGGGGAGAGGTAGCGCTGGTAGGGGACGGGGGACTGCGTGACGGCGCGGAGGACTCCCGCGACGTTGAACGTCGGTGCGTCGAGGGTCGTGTAGGAGACGCCCAGGGCCTCGCAGTGGTGGGAATCGCTCGCCGCCGTCATGGGGAGGCCGCGCCGCCGGGCGTACTCGAAGGCCTGCCGGTTGCAGCGGCGGAAGGTGGTGGCGGCGTTGAAGACCTCCAGGGCGTCGATGGGGAGGGTGTCGAGAACCGCCTCGCGGATGCCGGCGCGGAAGTAGTCGTAGGGATGCGGCGGGATCGCGAGGCCCCCCTCGCGGTGGATGAGGTCGACGGCCTCGGCGGCGGTGATCCCCTTGAGGTCGGGCAGGCGGACGCCGAGGGCGAGGAGGTGCCCCTCCCGGGTCGTGATCTCCTGGCCGGGGATAATAAGGAAGCCGTCGACCGGCTCCCCGTCGGCGCGCAGGAGGCCCTTCGACTCGAAGTAGTCGACGCAGGCGCAGGTGTTGTGGTCGGTGATGGCGAAGCCGTGAAGGCCCCGGGCCTTCGCCGCCTCGATCATCTCCTCCGGCTCCGAGACGCCGTCGGCCGAGAAGCGCGAATGCGAATGGAGGTCGATGTTCAGGATCACGATCCTTCCATTTAAAACCCAAACGGCCCGGATACAAAGTGCAAAACGCGGCACCAGATGTTACAACCCCGCGACGAATTACCCATGAAGGCTGAAGTCTCCCCCGCTTCCCCCCAAGATAGAACCAAGGTCCGGGCGATGTTCGACCGCGTCGCGCCGCGGTACGATTTCCTCAATCGCCTTTTGAGCGGCGGGCGCGATAAGGCGTGGCGGCGGGTGCTGACGCGGCAGGTGGCCCGGCGGCGGCCCGCCCGGCTCCTCGACCTGGCGACGGGGAGCGGGGAGGTCCTGCGCGCGCTGCGCGAGGCCGGGGCCCTGGCCGATCCCCGCAGCGGGATCGGGGCCGACTTCTGTCTGCCGATGCTGGAGGAGGCGCGGGCGAAGGGCATCGGCCCCCTCGTTCTGGCCGACGGCCTCCGCCTCCCCTTCGCCGACGGGAGCTTCGACGCCGTGACGATCGCCTTCGGCTTCCGCAACCTGGAGGACCGGGCCGCCGGCTTGCGGGAGATCCACCGCGTGCTGGAGCCGGGGGGCGTTCTCTACATCCTGGAGTTTTCCCACCCGTGGGCGGTGCTGGCCCCGTTCTATTTCTTCTACCTGCGCCATCTGCTGCCCGGCATCGCGGGCCGCGTCGGCGCGCCGAGGGAGGCCTACGCGTACCTCGGAGATTCGATCCGGGCGTTCCCGAGCCAGTCCCGGCTCGCCGCGCTGCTGCGGGAGTGCGGCTTTGCCGAAGTGGCGTGGCGGAATCTGACAGCCGGGGTCGTGGCGCTGCACGAAGCGCGGAAGTGAAGGGGGCGCGCCCACGGTGCTTCCTCCCAAGGAGGGGGCCGCCACTCCGGAGCATGGCCTGGCAGGGGCGGGAACCAACCTTGGCCACGGCAGTCTGCCCAGCCCCACCGGGCCGCACCCTCTCGTTGCCTCTCCTTGGGGAATCGGATAGAGTCCCCGGACTCCTCCCATGACCCCCTCCCTTTTCCGTCGTCCCGCCGCGTGGATCGTCCTCGCGGTCCTCTCCCTCCTCTCCCTCGGCTTTGCCGTCCGGTATTTCCCGGTCGCGTTTCCGATCCTGACCGTCGATCTGCGGATGGACCGGGGGCAGGCGCTGGCGCAGGGGAAGACGGTGGCGGCCCGCTTCGGCCTCGCCCCCGGCGCGACGCGGGACACGGCGGTCTTCGAGAGCGACGACGAGGTCCAGAATTACGTCGAGCTGGCGGCGGGGGGGAAGGAAGCCTTCCGCGCCCTGATCGCCGGGGGGAAGTATTCCCCTTACCAGTGGATCGTCCGGCGCTTCCACGAGGGGCAGGAGAACGAGGTCCGCCTCTACTTCACCCCGGCGGGGGCGCCCTACGGCTTCAACGAGAAGATCCCGGAGACCCAGCCCGGCGCGGCGATCCCCGACGAGACCGCCCTCGCCCTCGCGAAGACGGCGGCGGCGCGGGACTGGAAGGTCGATTTCTCCGTCTACGGCGATCCCGAGATTTCCCACGAGATGCGCCCCTCGGGCCGCGTCGACCACACGTTCGTCTTTGAGCGTCCCGAGAAGATCGGCGACGGCCGCTTCCGCCTCCGCCTGATCGTGAGCGGCGACCGCCTCACCTGCGTCGAGCACGAGGTCCTGGTGCCGGAGGCCTTCACGAAGCGGTATGAGCAGATGCGCTCGGCGAACGAGACCCTTTCCACCGTCGCCCGTTACGCCACGATCCTCCTCTACGGCGTCGGCGGGTGCCTCGTCGGCCTCTTCCTCCTCCTGCGCCAGCGGCGCGTCCTGTGGCGGGCGGGCCTCGCGGCGGGCGTCTTCGTCGCCTTCCTCCAGGTGCTGGTGGAGTTGAACCAGATCCCGCTGAAGTGGATGGAGTACGACACCGCCCTCTCCCGCTCCCACTTCATCCTGCTGGAAATTATCCAGCCCCTCTTCCTCTCCTTCGTCCAGGACACGCTCCTCTTCGGCGTCTCCTACGTCGTCGCGGAGAGCCTCACCCGCTGGGCCTTCCCGCAGCACCTCCAGTTCTGGAAGCTGTGGCGGAGCGACGTCGCCGCCTCGCCCGAGGTCCTGGGCCGCACCGTCGGCGGCTACCTCATCGTCGGGTGCGACCTCGCTTTCGTCGTCGCCTTCTACCTCCTCACCGGGAAATACCTCGGTTGGTGGAGCCCGGCGGAGACCCTCGTCGATCCGAACCTCCCCGCGAACTACGTCCCGTGGTTCAATCCGCTGGCCCAGGCCTTCCAGGCCGGGACGTGGGAGGAGTCGCTCTTCCGCGCCGTCCCCCTCGCCGGGGCGGCCCTCCTCGGGAACTGGGTCGCCTGGCGGAAGCCCGACTCCCGCGTCCCGTGGCGCGGCCTCTTCATCGGGATCGCCTTCGTCCTCCAGGTCGCCGTCTTCGGCGCGGGGCACGCCTTCTATCCCGTCCAACCCGCCTACGCCCGGATGGTGGAGCTGATCGTCCCCGCCTCGCTCTTCGGCTTCCTCTACCTCCGCTTCGGCCTCCTCCCGGCGATGATCGCCCACTTCTTCTACGACGCGGTGATGATGTCCCTCTCCCTGATGAGCTCGTCGCTCCCCGGCATCTGGATCGACCGGCTCTGCTTCGCCCTCCTCGTCTTCCTCCCGCTCTGGGTCGTCCTGCGGGCGCGCCGCCGCCATCCCGCCGGACTCCTCTCCGCCGACGCGAAGAACGAGGCATGGCATCCCCCGGTCCCCCCGATGGAATCGCCCGTGCCGCGCACGGAGGAATACGCCCATCCCCTCCGCCGCCGGACGGTCGCCCTGTGGCACACCCTCGGCCTCGCCGGGCTGGTCCTCTGGTTCGTCACGGCGGTCGGCGGCGTCCAGAATGCGGCGCCGAAGCTCGACGCCGGGCGCGCCCGGGCCGAGTTAGCCGCCCGCGCCGAACTCGTCCGCCACGGGGTCGACCTCGCCTATTGGCCGGGCTGGCATCTTCTCGCCACGGTCCGAAGCGGGGGCGGCGGCACCGACGCGGGCGCGTTCGCCTGGCGGACGGGGACGCCTTCCGACTATGCGATCCTGGGGAACGAGTTCATCGATCCGCCCGCGTGGGTCGTCCGCTTCGCCCGCTTCAACGCCGTCATCCCGGTCGCGGACCGGGTCGAGGAATACCGCGTCCGCGTGGCGCGGAACGGGGAGGTCGTCGGCTACGAGCACCTCCTCCCCGAGGCGAAGCCCGGCGCCCGCCTCGACGAGGGGGCGGTCCGGACCCGCGCCGCCGACGCCCTCCGCGCGGCCTACGGCGTCGATCCGACGGTCCTCCGGCCCATCGCCGCCGACGCCCGGCGTCAACCCGCCCGGACCGACTGGAGCCTGGTCTATGCGGAGACCGATCCCCTCCGCTACCCGTTGAAACAGGGCGAGGGGCGCTACATTGTCCGCGTCGCCGGGAACGAGGTGAGCGCCGTCCGCGGCACGATCCACGTGCCGGAAAGCTGGCTGCGGGCCGAGTCCGACCGGCGCGCCCCGCTCGAGGCCCTGCAAAAGATCCTCGGCGTCGTCCTCTGGATCGGGATGACGGTCGCCCTCGGCGCGACGATCGTCGCGTGGAGCCGGGGCGGCTTCGTCCCGGGGACGCTCCTCCGCTTCGGCCTTGGCGTCCTGGGGGTGAAGCTCCTCCTCCTCGCCGGGGAATGGCCCCGGGAGCTGGCCCGATTCTCGACGGCGGAGCCGGTCGTGAACCAGGCGTTTTCGTGGCTGGGCGAGGAACTGGTCCACACGCTCTTCGCCGCCCTCTCGATCGGCGCGGCGGCGGCCTATTTCGAGTCCCGGCATCCCCTGCCGCGTCCCGACGGCGCGGCCCCGGAATGGCGTCGCTCCGTCCTCGCCGCCGTCGGCTTCGCCTGCGCGTGGGTCGGCTTCCGGGCGGCGACGGGCGGGATCGATTCCCGGCACCTCTCGCCCCCCCTGGCCGACTACGCGCCGCTTGCCGCCGCCCTCCCGTGGTTCGAGGCGGCGGCGGGGCGGCTGATCGACCTGCTCTACACCGTCGCGGAATTCCTCTGGATCCTGGCGCTGGCCGACTTCCTCCGGTCCTTCGGCCGGAAGTCGGACCGGCAGGCCCGGGTCTTCCGGGCGCTGGCGGGTCTGGCGATCGTCGCCGGGACGCTGGCCTACATCGGCGCGGGCGGGATCGTCTCCCTCCGGGAATGGCTCTTCACCGGGACGGTCTCCGGCCTCGTGCTGGCGCTGGCCTACTTCACGTTCCTGCGGCTCCACCGGGCGTGGCTGCCGCTCGCCTTCCTGCTGGTCGGGGCCTTCGGCCTCCTCAAGCAGGGCTTCCTCTACGCGTGGCCGGGGGCGTGGGGCTGGTTCCTCGGCGCGGGGCTCTTCGCCGCCGTCGGCTGGATCTGGTCGAAGCGGATGGTGAAGTAGGTCAAGGGAAGGAGGCGCATGGTCCCCGACACGATCGTCGCCCCCGCCACGCCGCCCGGCACGGCGGCCCTGGCCCTGATCCGGCTCTCCGGACCGGAGGCGCGGGCGGCGGTCGAGGCGCTGCTGCGGCAGCCGGTGGCGTGGGAACCGCAACGCGCCTGTTACCGCGAATTGTGGGCCAAGGACGGCACCCTCCTCGACGAGGCGGTCCTCACGTTCTGGCAGGCGCCCCGTTCCTTCACGGGGGAGGACCTCGTCGAAATCTCCTGTCACGGGAACCCGCTCCTCCTCTCGCGGATCGTCGCGGCCTGCCTCGCCTTCGGTCCCACGATTCGTCCCGCCGCGCCGGGGGAATTCGCCCGCCGCGCGTTTCTCAACGGGAAGATCGACCTCGCCCAGGCCGAGGCCATCGGCGACCTGATCGCCGCCGGGACGGA
>CAISZB010000360.1 GCA_903889845.1 uncultured Verrucomicrobium sp.
AGTCGGGTAAGGGACAGGCATTGCTGCCCGTCCCTCCCCTAAGAACCGGACGTGAGAGTTTCCCCTCATCCGGCTCAAGCCGCTGTAAGCTCCGGGTCAGCGGAGCCGGTTTTCACAACGGATTCCTACGAGTCTGCGAGCGATGGCCCCCGAACTTCTTGAAGAACGCACGATCTTCAAAATAAGGGCGCCAGTCCGGATCGAAGGGATTGGCTTCCCCCTTGATCCTACGGTATCGATGGATTTTGGTCTCGACTGGATTCACCAGCTTCAACCAAACCACCTCACCATCCGGCCCCCTCTTCTCCGTCAGTGCCGCAAACTTCCATTTGCGTCCCATGCGGTGCCAATACTTTCGCAGCACCCAGGGGCGAGACTTTTCGGAGTGTCGGCGGTTGGCCCATCGCCACAGGCTTTGCCACAGATGATTGTCCACTTTCCTGAACATGTCCGATGCCGACACATGGCGGTGATAATTCGCCCAGCCCCGAAGGATCGGGTTAAGCATACGGATCAGGCATTCCTGACTCAGTCCGCGGTTTTGGCGGATCACCTCGCGCACCTTTTCCAGAAGAGCGCGCGTGTTCTTCCGGGAAGGCTGGATCAGCAACTTGCCGTTCCTCCTGCACACGTGTTGACCGAGGAAGTCGAACCCCTGGTCGATGTGAGTGACGCAGGTCTTCTCGGGCGAAAGCTCCAGGCCCCGCTCGTGAAGGAACTGCTCCACCAAAGGCCGGACTTCCTTTTCCAGCAACTCTTTCGAGGTGCCGGTGATGATGAAGTCGTCGGCGTATCGCACCAGGTTCACCTTGGGGCTGGGAGTCACGGTCTTCGGGAATTTCGCCCGAAACAGCGGCTCCAATCCGTCCAAGGTCAGGTTCGCCAGCGTGGGCGAGATGATCCCGCCCTGCGGCGTCCCCGCTTCCGTGGGGAAGAGGGTTCGATTTTCCATATACCCGGCCTTCAACCAGCAGCGCAGCACCTTCTTGTCCGAGGGCACGTGGCGCAGCATCCATTCATGGCTGATGTTATCAAAACAGCCGCGAATGTCGCCCTCCAGCACCCACACAGGGGAAATCCCCCTGCTGAGGATCAAGTGGCACTGACCGATGGCATCGGCCGTAGACCGAGCCGGACGAAAGCCATACGACCTGGAATCTGCCGTCGTTTCCGCGATGGGTTCTAAAGCCAGCAGGTATAATGCCTGCATGGCACGATCTTTCATCGTGGGGATTCCCAGCGGTCTCAACTTTCCATTGGCTTTCGGGATGTGGACGCGCCGCAGCGGCGACGGCTTATAGCCGCGCCGCCGCAACGATCCGATGGCCTTGTATTTGACACCCGGGGTTTGCCAGATTGCTCCGTCCACCCCGGGAGTCCGCTTGCCCTGATTTTCCGTCACTCGCCGCACGGCCAGGGCTTTGCCGTAGAACGAGTGGGTCAGCGTCCATTGCAGGGCTTTCACCTTGCCATGTCGGCCTTCCCGCGTGGCCTTGACGATACGCGCTTGCAGCCTCCTGACTTCACCTTCACACTTCGACCAGTCGATCTGGTCCCAGGGCGGGGTGTTGCCGAAGGCCGCACACGCCGATAAATCCGCGTTCATTTGCTATCTCCTTCTGTGGATGGTTCTGTGAGTTCTCTCGTCATCAACGACCGGCTGGAAGTCTGCCCGCTTGACGCGGCGGAGTGATCGTTGCAACTCCTATCCGCCCCGTTACGGGCGGCCTTCGCTTTTTCCAGCTTCCCTTACCCTCCACCCCGACAGCGTTCCTTGCGGAGACGCCTGCCCTCCGAAGAGGGCGGGATGGAGGGCTTATTCCATTATGTTTTGAGCATCGATGAATGAATTAGTCCCTGCCTCTTACACCGGCAGCCGTTCTGTCCGTGTGTCCCCAGTGTCCGAGGGAAACAACCGGCTGCGCACCATTTTGGTTAGAGCCTTACCCAGCGTCTTTGGCTCTTTGGGTCTGACGATGCCTTAAGCAGTTCACTTGCATTGGACGTATCATTCGAGCCTAACCCCCAGATCGCCTGACGCTGACGATCTCGGAAAATTCCTCACGGACTTTTCCGCGCCCCGAAGGACGAAGGTATATTGTCTTGGCAGCTTTCGACCGGATCGTTGCCGACCCCGCCGATGCCAATAGGCTACTGCGGACGGAACCGCAGGTTGTTCCTATGAACGTTAGTCTCCTCCTTTCATACTCAACAATGTCTCTCACATTCTGGATCGCACGAACACGGGACCCCTAACAGAGTTAGGACGGGAACCGTTACCGACCGATTTTCGTGATTCGCTGTTGTTCCGTGATGATTGCGAAGTCGAACCGTGATGACTAGTGGACAACTCCCTATGATTCCACCCCCTGTTCCTTGATGGGCTTATGGTCGACCATTCTGGTTGCGGAATCAAAACATGCCGACGGCGCGACTGTTTTTCGTGGCTCATTGATTCGTCGTCATCGCCTCATTCCAGTTCATTTGTGATGCCGTTGTGCTGACGAAGGGCACCCTCTCTCTCAAACCCACTCTCTTTCTCTAGCCAGCCCGGCAATGAGGGCAACCCACCCCCCAACGCCCGCCCGACGAGCCTCTCCTTACCTCCGGGGCTCGGCGGGCGGGCGTTCTAATTTTTCCGGAGGGGCAAGCAAGAGGCGTGACGCCCGCTCGGGCGGCACACCGCTTGCAGGGGGGGGATTCAGGCAGGAAGCACCAACGTCCTGCAGCGGAGAGCGAAGGAACAACCACTCCGCTACAGCGGCAGCACAACGGCTCACGATGAAGATGAAAAGAGATCAAGACATCCTCATCCGCGCCCATCGCAACACCCATCTTTACCGATCACGGAACAATGACAACCAAGCTATGGAGCATCAAAGAGCGCGTGCGTAGGGCGGTCCAAA
>CAISZB010000361.1 GCA_903889845.1 uncultured Verrucomicrobium sp.
CGCTGGATACGTCCCTTGCGCTGTTCAAGGCGTGTGGGGTTCCAAGGAAGATCTAGGTTGATCAACGTGCCTAGTCGTTGGAGATTCAACCCTTCGCTTGCGGCTTCCGTACCGAGCAGAAGGCGGATCTCATGCCGGCGAACCATCGCCTTGATGTCTTCCCTGTCTTTCCGGATGAACTCTCCACGTTGAATGACTCCCGACTTCCCACTGCCTGCGTAGATCCCGATGACTTCATCAGGGAACTCCGTCGAGAGAAGGTTGGCAAGCCACCAGACAGAATCGAAATACTGCGAGAAGATGATGCACCCCAGGTTCAGCCAGCCTCGATTCCGGAGAACATCTTTCACGACCTCGAACTTCGGATCGCGTTCCCGGCTGGCCTCCAAGGAATCCAGCAATTCCGTGAGCTTTTGGCGCTCACCAGCGGAGAGTGCTCGAACCGTCTCCGCCGTCTGGTCATCGTCACTGTCACCGTCGCTATCTTCCTCGTCGATGTCCTGCCACTCGCCGAGCATTTTCTTCGCTGTGTTCATGCCCGCTGCAATGCTGCTACCAATGCGCCGAAGCAGGAGCGTCTTCAAGAACCCGCTCGCCTGCATACGGTGGCTCAACATTTCGCAGAACTCTTCCGCTTTGTGATACGCATCCATCAGGTACGGCGGGAGTTTAATTGCCTCCTCGTCGCTTTCTCCGAACAGTTCAACCTTCACCGGCTTCAAATATGGTTCCCTTGTTTCCGGATCGAGGGTGTTCTCTAAAAACTCTCGGGTACGCCGCACGATATGCCGTATGAAAGGGTTGTAACGCTCAACAAAAACCTTGGCCACGCGGCGAACCCGTGCCAAATCCGGTTGGTTGAGACTTCGAATTGCCTCGGGCGGAGCCACACAGTCTTCGTCGCTGAGTCGCAAAGCGCGCCGCATGAGAAGGAGGTCATTTGATTCCGAAGCGGGCGGCAAGGGATTTCGCATCCAGTCCCATGCTTCATCCTGATCCTCCGGTAAAACCTTTTTCACTATTACCATTTCCAGTGCTTGATCAGCGCGCCTCCAATAGCTGCGCCAGTTATTGCCCAGAACCGATTCGTTGTTGACTGCAAGCGCGTTAAGCAAGTCCCATCCCTCGACTGGATACATTTGGACAGGCGTTGCAGTGGCGAGGAGTAGACTCTTCGTCCGCGGCGCAATGGCATAGAGAAATCGGAGGAGGTTGTTGGGATCGGGCTTCTCACCTTCCCGATTCGGTCCCAGGTTCCGCCGTCGTGCGCGGTGGCATTCATCCACTACTACACATTCGAAGGACATATCTTTGAGAATCTCGGCGACGTCGGAGTTACGAGTGATCAGTCCCTGTGAGACTAGGCCGACCCGGCGAGGGCAGTGCTTCACTCCTTCGGATCCAGCCACCGGGTGTTCCACTTCGTTCTCATCAACCCACGATTTGCCAGTCCAAACAGCGGACGGCATATCCAACAGCGTTTTCATTTCGTCCTGCCACTGCCACAGAAGCGGCTTCGGCGCGAGGATGAG
>CAISZB010000362.1 GCA_903889845.1 uncultured Verrucomicrobium sp.
AGGGAAGCGTAAGCGATTATCCCCAGCCCCGAAGGGCCGCCAGGCCTGTTGCCTCCCGGCCCTGCAATTCAGTTTTCCCCTTTGGGTACTTTGCGCTATCGCGCAGGCAGTCGGCCCCCCCCTAAGTAAACCACCTGAGTAGAATTCCCCCCTAAACAGCAATCAATGCATAGGTGACAACCAACTCTGGATGCGGTATATTGGAAACCTCATAAATCATAAGCCTTGCCTTTCACTCGGGCAAAACTAGGCTTTCTCCCACATTTCACTTCATTAAATTATGTTCGGACTTAAAAAGCCCCACGTCCTCAACTGGACGACGACCCTCTTCCTCTCCCTCACCTTCGTGGGCGGCGTCATCGGTACCCCGATCTATCTCTATTTCTACGGCTGGAGCACGCCCCTCTTCTGCGCGTTCCTCTTCATGTTCTCGGCCTGCGCGATGAGCATCACCTTCGGGTACCATCGCCTCTTCGCCCACGGCGCTTTCAACGCCGCCTGGCCCGTCCGCCTCATCGTCCTCATCTTCGGGGCCGCCGCCTACGAAAACTCGGCCATCACCTGGTGCTCCGAGCACCGCCGCCACCACAAGCACACCGACCACGAGGACGAAGACCCCTACGCCATCAGCCGCGGCTTCTTCTTCGCCCACATGGGCTGGCTCTTCCTCCGCTACACGCCGGAGCGTCCCCATGACAACGTCGCCGACCTCCGCAAGGACCCCCTCGTCGTCTGGCAGCACCGCTACGTCCAGGTCATCGCCACCATCGTCACCTTTGTCATCCCGATGACCATCGGCTGGTTCTGGAAGGGGACGGAGGGCCTCCTGGGCTGCCTCATCATCGTCGGCTTCCTCCGCGTCGTCTGCGTCCACCACGTCACCTTCTTCATCAACTCCCTCTGCCACACCCTCGGCGGGCAGCCCTACTCCTCCCGGACCAGCGCCCGGGATAGCTGGATCATGGCCCTCCTCACCTTCGGCGAGGGCTACCACAACTACCATCACGAGTTCCAGCACGACTACCGCAACGGCATCCGCAAATGGCAGTGGGACCCGACGAAGTGGTCGATCTGGCTGCTGAACAAGGTCGGCCTCACCTGGAACCTCCGCCGCGTGCCGAAGGAGAAGATCCTCCTGGCCCAGATCGCCGAGAAGGAGCGCCACCTCCAGGCCCGCCTCGGCCAGAAGCAGGTCACCCTCAGCGAGACCGCCGCCCACATCCTCGAAAACGCCCGCCACCACCTGGCGCATGCCGCCGAGGCCTGGGAAGCCCGCCGCGAGGCCCGCAACAACGCTCTTAAAGCAGCTGCCGCCGCAGCCGCGAAGACCCACACCGCCACGTCCAAGCCCAGCCTCGACAGCCTCCTGATCGCCCTCCGCCGCGAAGAGGAAATCGCCGCGAAGAACCTCCGCCGCTGCATCGCCGCCTGGCGGAGCGCCTATCGCCTCGCCTGCGCGAGCTAGGGTTGCCTACAGCGTCGGAATCGTGAACGGGCGCTACCGCATCGGTGTCGCCCACGCCCTGTTCGCCGCAGCCCTCTTCGGCTGCGGCGCCCCTCTCTCGAAGCTCCTCCTCGACCGGGGCGGGCCCGGGGGAGGCACCCTCGATCCCCTGATCCTGGCCGCCCTCCTCTACATCGGCTCCGGCCTCGGTCTCCTTGCAGGGAAAGGACTCGTCCGGCTCGTCCAAAAAACGCCCGACGTTCCCGTCGCAACCGACGAACCCCTCCGGGGCCAAGCCTGGTTCTGGTTCCTCTTCGGCACCGCGTGCAGCGGCCTCCTCGCCCCACCCCTCCTGATGTGGGGCCTGGCCCACAGCGCCGCCTCGGAAAGCTCCCTCCTTTTAAGCCTCGAAAGCGCCTTCACCGCCGTCCTCGCCTGGGGCCTCTTCCGGGAGAACTGGAACGGGCGCGTCGTCCTCGGCATCCTCTTCGTCGTCGCCGGGGCGGCGGCCCTCTCCTTCCAACCCGGGACCGGCGGCTTCCACCTCTCCTGGGGCGCCCTCGCCGTCGCCGCCTCGACCCTCGGCTGGGGCATCGACAACAACTGCACCCGGAAGATCGCCCGCTGCGGGGCCGTCCGCCTCGCCGTCCTGAAGGGTCTCGGCTCCGGGCTCCTCCTCCTCGCCTTCGCCCTAACGCTCGGGAAAAGCCTCCCCTCCCCCGCCGTGATCGCCCTCGCCCTCCTCCTCGGCACCTTCAGCATCGGCCTCTGCCTCGCCCAGATGATCCTCTCCATGCGCGCCCTCGGCGCGGCCCGGATGGCGGCGTGGTTCAGCCCGGCCCCCTTCTTCGGCGCCCTCCTCTCCTTCCCCCTCCTCCACGACCCCCTCACGGCCCGCTTCCTCCTCGCCGCCGGGATCACCGCCTTCGGCCTCTGGCTCCACGCCACCGAGGGGCCTCAGCCCCCCGTTGACAAGGCGGGATAAGCCACTACATTTTGACCGCCATCCCCCCCAAGAAATGAGCCTTCTCGACAACCTCCTGAAGAACAACCGCGACTGGTCCGAGCAGATCCGGAGCAGCGATCCCGACTTTTTCAAGAAACTCTCCCAGCAGCAGAGCCCCGAATATCTCTGGATCGGCTGCGCCGACAGCCGCGTCCCGGCCAACGAGATCGTCGGCCTCCTCCCCGGGGAGATCTTCGTCCACCGCAACGTGGCGAACATCGTCGTCCACACCGATCTGAACTGCCTCTCCGTCATCCAGTTCGCCGTTGAGATCCTGAAGGTGAAGCACATCCTCGTCGTTGGCCACTACGGCTGCGGCGGCGTCCGCTACGCCCTCCAGAAGACCCGCCTGGGCCTGAGCGACAACTGGCTGCGCCACCTCCACGACGTCGAGGAAAAGCATGCCTCCCTCCTCCAGCGCCGGGACGACCTCGACTGGCGGCACGACCGCCTCTGCGAGCTCAACGTCATCGAGCAAGTCCGCAACGTCTGCCAGACCACCATCGTCCAGGAAGCCTGGGAGCGGAAGGCCGATCTGGCCGTCCACGGCTGGGTCTACAGCCTGAAGAACGGCCTCGTGAACGACCTCTCCCTCTGCGCCACCTCCTTCGAGCAATCGGGGAGCGTCTACGCCCAAGCCTGCGAGCGGGTCCACCGCCTCGCCTGATTTTTCCGGCCGACCACAACGTTCAAGGAAAGATGACTTTTTTGTCCTTCGTGTGGTTGCCGACTTAAAGTGGATCGAAAAGTGCTCGACCCCCACTCATCTTCGCCTCTTCACCGATGAGCCTGATCGATCGCCTAGTCCCGCCCGAGCTCCGTAAAGAGAGCGATCTCCTCCTCCAGGCCCGCTCGCTGGTTTTCGTCTCCCTCTGCTCTACCTTTCTTTGCCTCCCCTTCGTCGTCAACGACCTGCGGATGGGCCTCATCGCCCGTGCGGCCCATAGCCTCTCCTTCTTCTTCTTCAGCTCCTTCGGCGTCATCGGCCTCCAATGGTGGCGAAAGGAGAGCCGCCTCCCCGCCCATCTCTCCTGCGCCATCCAGATTTTCATCCCCCTCCTCCTCTCCCTCCACCTGGGCGGCATTTCGAGCCCCGCCCTCGTCTGGGTCATCACCGCCCCCTCCTTCATCGCCTTCGTCCTGGGCAAATGGGAGGCCCGGCTCTGGGCCTTGATCGCGCTGACGCTCATCCTTTGCCTTTCTCTCTTCTACTGGATCGGGGGGGCGCCGCACGCCACCCCCTTCGCGGAGGCCGATTCGCGCAACCTCCTGCGGCTGGCCGACGCCCTCCTCGCGGCCATCGCCATCCCCGTCGTCTCCCGGCTGCTGAATATCCCGCAAAGCCCCGTCCAAATCGTCTCCAGCAACCTCACCGGCGCCATCATCTTCAGTCTCATCCTCTCGCTCGACTCCCGGTCCGCCGCGCCGAACTTCATCCCATGGCTGGCTGGCATCCCCCTCTACCTCCTCCTCCTCTGCCCGGAGTGGGTCGCCTCCGTGTGGAGCGGCCTCTGCGGCCTGGCCCTCCTCGCCCTCGGCCTGCTCGCCCTCCTCCACATTCCTCTGCCGCTCCTCGCCTCGGCCTGGACCGGCAAGGCCGGTGGAGCCCTCTACCTGGGAGGCATCGTCCTCTTTTCCATCGTCGGGATCGTCTTCGAGATGCGCCGCCGCCAGGCCGTCGG
>CAISZB010000363.1 GCA_903889845.1 uncultured Verrucomicrobium sp.
ATTGGACCGCCACGTGTCTCAGTTTTGGACCGCCCTACGCACGGGTTCGGTGAACTCGGGGAACTTGCCGTTTCCCCAGTCGAATTTCCCCGAATCGACGATCACGCCGCCGATCGAGTTGCCGTGGCCACCGATGTACTTCGTCGCCGAGATCGCGAGGATATCCGCCCCGTGCTCGAACGGGCGGACCAACCCGACGCCGACGGTGTTGTCGACGACGAAGGGAAGCCCCGCGTCGTGCGCGATCTTCGCGATGGCCTCGAAGTCGGGCACGTCGAGCTTCGGATTCCCGATCGTTTCCGCATAGACCGCGCGGGTCCGCTCCGTGATCGCGGCGCGGAAAGCCTCCGGCTTCGTCGAATCGACGAAGACCACCTTCCTGCCCAGCTTCGGGAAGGTGTAATTGAAGAGTTCGTACGTGCCGCCGTAGAGGTTGTTCCCGGCGACGATCTCGTCCCCCACCCGCGTGATCGCGAGCAGGGCGAGGGTGATCGCCGACTGGCCCGAGGCCACCGCAAGGGCCCCCGTCCCCCCCTCGATGGCCGCGACGCGCTGCTCGAACACGTCGTTCGTCGGGTTGTTGAGTCGGGTGTAGATGTAGCCGAGTTCCTTCAGGCCGAACAGGTTCGCGGCATGCTCGGCGCTCTTGAAGACGTAGGACGTCGTCTGATAGATCGGCACCGCCCGCGCCCCCGTGTCGGAGTCGGGCTTCTGCCCCGCGTGGAGGGCGAGGGTTTCTAGTTGAAAGTGAGGCATGAGAAGGCGCGTTAAATTTAGAACTCGTACTTGGTCTGGACCGCGTAACCGGCCTTCTCGTTCGTATCGAGGAGATTGCCGAAGTAGCCGTAGCCGACCGTAATCGTCAGGCGATTGTTCGGCACGAAGGCCAGGCCGACGTCGGCCCAGTCCCGTTCCTTGCCCAGGAGCGTCTGCCCCTTGGCGGTCTTGATCTCGCCACCGTTGGTGCCGCCCCGATAGGGATTCGCCTTCTGCCGATACTCGGAGGCGAGCCAGAGCCACGGGGTGAGGCTATAGGCGAAATTCCCCTCGAACGTCGGGCGATAGGCGTTGCCGAAGCCGGTGTAGCCGATCTGGGAAGCCTCGCTCAGGCGGAGGCTGCTGCTCAGGATCAGGGTCCGGTCGAACACCTTCGGGAAGGCCTTGCTGGCCGTGGCGACGAAGTCGATCCCCTTGTCGCTGTGGTAGCCGACGCCGCTGAGCGCGTTGCCCAACTGGTGGTTGATCGTGGCGATGCCGTCATTGTACTTCCCCTGGACGCCCAGCGTGATCGCAGGGAGCGGAAGATCGTAGCTGTTCTCCTCCACCACGACGCCGCGAACCCCGAGGGTGTAGAGGTAAACGTCGTTCCGCAGGTTGAGCACAGTGCTGTTGGCCTGATCGACGCTCGCCCGGAAACTCCCCGCATCGAAGCGGCTGGCCGCGAAGCCGACCTCGACCCGCTTGCCGAGGGCCTCGGTCAGGGCGAAGGTATCGACGTTCTTCTCCCCCGCGCCGACGTAGGTCAGTGAGGTCGAGGGATCGCCGAAAAGCTTCCCCTTCGGGGCCGGATTGACGATGTAGGCGATCTCCGTGAGGAGGACGCCGCCGCTGCCTTCGATGGTGTGCAGGGGCAGGGGTGCGCCCTTCGCGTCGGGGGCGGCCTCCGGCTTCGTCACCACCGTCTTGCTGTCGCTCAGTTCGCTCCCGGCATAAGCCGTTCCCACCACCGAGGCGGCGGCCATAAGCGCGATAAGCGAAATAAGCGCCAAGCTGAACCCCGCCGAAATCATTTTCTTCACGTTCTTTTCTCCTTTTTTTAAGTTTTCCGCCTCCCTCCGTCTCCTCTCCGGACGCCTCGCGCTCCGAACACGGAAAAGCGAAACGCCGCCAAAGAAGACCCCATCGAGAGAGCGGTAGGGGCAAAAAGAACAAGACCAGTGGGAACCGGGTTGAGGGAACTTCGCAAAAAGGAGCACTTTTGAGAATGCGACACGATGCCACATCTATTCGATAGACTTTATTGGAACCCATGATCTATTTTCGCTAGCCTCTCTCTTATGAGTTCTCTGCCGCCATCCTCCGCCGCCATCGACCTCCGCTCCGTGGAGGAATCCCTCGCGCAGGAAAACGGGGCTGTCCCCGTCGTCACCGATCAGACGAAGTCCTCCCGCGTCCGGCGCGGCGTCTACAGCCTGCGGGGAAAACCGGGCTCCTACATGGTCCGGCTGCGGGTCCCGGCGGGGATCCTGACCCCGGACCAGCTCGACGCCCTCGCCGCCATCGAGGACGAAGTCGGCTGGCCCCTCGGCGTCCACCTCACCACCCGGCAGGGGATCGAGATCCACGGCGTCCTGGCGGAACGCGTCATCCCCTGCCTCCACCGGCTGGAAGCCCTCGGGATCACCACCTTCCTCACCGGCAGCAACTCAGTCCGCGCCGTCGTCGCCTGCCCCCTCTCCGGCACCGCGCCGGGGGAGGCCTTCGACGTCACCCCCTACGCCCTTCTCGTCGACCGCCACTTCCGCAACAAGCCCCTCTTCCACCAGCTCCCCCGCAAGATCAAGATCGCCTTCGAAGGCTGCCCCGACACCGATCACGTCCACACGCTGGCCAGCGACATCGGCCTCCGCGCCGTGAACCGGAACGGGACGAAGGGCTTCCGCGTCACCCTCGGCGGCGGCCTTGGGGCGCAGCCGAAGGTCGCCCTCCCCTACCTGGAATTCCTCGCCGCCACGAACCTCCTCCTCGCCCTCGAATCGATCCTCCGCGCCTTCAACGCCCACGGCAACCGGGAGAACCGGGCCCGCTCCCGGCTGAAATGGCTCCTGGAGGACCGGGGCCTGGAATGGTTCCGCGCCGAGGTCGAAAAGGAACGCCACCTCCTCGAGGAACAAGGCGGCGTCCCCCTCCCCGCCCTGCCCTCGATCCCGGAAAGCAAAGTGCCGCCCAACGCTCCCACAGAGACCGCCGCCCCGGCATCCGATCCCGCCGCCTACGCCTTCTGGAACGAAACCAACGTCCGGCCCCATAAGAAATCGGGCCTCGTCACCGTGACGATCCGCGTCCCCGAAGCCTCCCTTGTTGTAGTAGCGCACCATATTCGCCGCATAGGCCGCGAAATCCTGAGCGTGGTTGGTCACATCCAGTTGTCCGTTGCTGAAGCAC
>CAISZB010000364.1 GCA_903889845.1 uncultured Verrucomicrobium sp.
ACGGGCTCCTCCTCCCGGCATCGGACCGGAAGAGCAGGGCTACATCCTTGACTCCAATACCTGCTTCCCCTCCAATGTCCCCAACGGGGTGTCACACTATTGGACCGCCACGTGTCTCAGTTTTGGACCGCCCTACGCACATGGTTTTCAAGGATTCAATCTGGGACTTTTACCCTGACAATACGCTCAGATTTTCAGCCAGAATCGATGCCCAACAACAGGCCGAGGCAATGGGGCAGCAGACCCCTTAAATCATCCCTCTTTGCCCCGTAGCGCTTGATTACAGGCTCTTTCACAGCCTGGAGATACTCCTTGGGCTGCCCATTCGAGCCGGAGTCGCCAGCACAAAGATGTGGGGCGATCCCGAAATCGATTACCTAAAAAGCCAGGGATTGATTCAACTGCGCTGAATTTCCCTTCAATATCTGAAATCAATTGAAATTGATTCGATACGAGAGGGCCTGTCGTTATGTCGGTGACCGCAACAAAAGCAAGTGAGTAGAAACACTTATCTTTTTGGGCATTATTTTGGGCAAGTTTTGCCTCGGAAGGCCGCAAAACGGCTCGGAATGGCGCACACCACCCAGCGTCAAAAAGACGGCTTAAGTACCTTTCAGCAAAAGAGAAAAGCCCATCTTCAGAGAGAAGACGGGCTTTCGAAATTGGTTGCCGCGCTAGGACTCGAACCTAGAACACCCAGATCCAGAATCTGGTGTGCTACCAATTGCACCACGCGGCAATAGAGGAAGAATCGTTCTACTTGAAAACGGCGGATTGGCAAGTCTGTTGCCAAAAAACTTCGGCGGCGCGGCGTTCCTGCGTGGGCCGCGAATAGACGCTCTAGCCGACGAGGATATGCTGGTGGTAAAGCCCCAACTCCCGCTCGACGAGGTCGAGCAGGGCTTGGTCGGACAGCTTGCCGACGAGGGGCTTTGCGATCCGTTTCCGCAGGAAGGCGACAACGTCGATCCACTCCCCGTCCAGGTAGACCTGACCGGTCAGGGGACAGACAGGAAGGGCCATCTCGGGATCCCACAGGCGGAGGGCCTCCCACACGGCCCTCTCCAATTCCTCGACGAGCCAGTATGCCCGGGACTTCGTCTTGGCCAGGGCTTCTTCCCCACCCGTTCCCCCAATCCATTTCCGCACCCCCTCCGCCATGCCGCCGGATCGCGCGAAGAGATTCATTGTTCTTTTTATGGAAGCATCGGCCATGCCACCGGCCTTGGCATCGTTGTCCCACTCCCAAAAACGAAGAAAGGGCGACCCGGCAAGCCGGATCGCCCTTCTTTCAACCTTTTTAAGTCGTACGTAACGACTGGGGAATAGACGGCTTAGACCGCCTTGTCGCCGGTCTCGTCCGTGCGGATGCGGAAGGCCTGTTCGATGGGGAGGATGAAAATCTTCCCGTCACCGATCTTGCCGGTCTTCGCCGTGGTGAGGACCGACTTCGTGGCGGCCTCGACCTTGTCGTCGGGGACGACGATCTCGACCTTCACCTTGGGGAGGAAGTCGACGGTGTATTCGCTGCCGCGGTAGATCTCGGTGTGGCCCTTCTGGCGGCCGAATCCCTTGACCTCGGTCACGGTCATCCCTTCGATGCCGATTTCAGAGAGGGCGGCCTTCACTTCTTCGAGCTTGAAAGGCTTGATGATGGCTTCGATTTTTTTCATTGGGTCTCAGTTTTCGTTTGGGTAGGCGGAGGCGGCCGCTTCGATCGCGAACCGCCACCGCGCCCCGTGTTGAATTCCTTCTAAGGCGTGTTTCCGACAGGAAACCCCGCTTTAGAGGATGTAGCCCTCCTCGCCGTGATCGGCGATGTCGAGGCCCTGGGACTCCTGCTCCGGCGTCGGGCGGAGACCGATGGTGAACTTCACGAAGTAGGCGATGATCGTCGTCATCACGACGGAGATCGCGATCGTGACGCCGACCGCCTTGAGCTGCTCGTAAACCAGGGTGTGGTTCGCGATCAGATCCTTGAGGTTGGTCGTCAGATTGCTGTTCACCGCGGGATCGGCCAGGATGCCGGTCAGGATGGCACCCGTCGTGCCGCCGATGGCATGGACGCCGAAGGTGTCGAGGGCGTCATCATACCCGATGAGGGGCTTGAGGAAGGTCACCGCGAAGAAGGGAATCGCACCCGCCGCGAGGCCGATCCAGGCCGCACCGGTGGAGTTGACGAAACCGCAGGCAGGCGTGATCACGACCAGCCCGGCGACGGCGCCGGAGCAGAAGCCGAGGACGCTGGCCTTCTTCTTGAAGATGAACTCCAGGGCCGCCCAGACGAAGGAGGCGAAGGCCGTGGCGAGGGTGGTGGTGGTGAAGGCGTTGGCGGCGATCACGTCGGCGGCGCAAGCGCTGCCCGCGTTGAAGCCGTACCAGCCAACCCAGAGCATCCCGGTGCCGACCATGCAGAGAACGACGCTGTGGGGGGCGAAGTTCGTCGTGCCGAAGCCGAGCCGCTTGCCGACGATCAGCGCGAAGACGAGGGCCGAGTAACCGGAGGTCATGTGGACCACCGTGCCGCCCGCGAAGTCGATCGCGTGGATCTTGGCCGTCGCGTTCCAGACGCCGTTCATGAGGCCGTCGCCGCCCCAGACCATGTGGGCCATCGGGAAGTAGACCAAGAACATCCAGAGGGTCATGAAGACCGCGATCGCGGTGAACTTCACGCGCTCGGCGATGGCGCCGACGATGAGCGCCGGGGTGATGATCGCGAACATGAGCTGGAACATCGCGAAGACGTTCTCACCCGCCCAGGTGGAGTACCCGGTGTTCGGCGTCGAGGTGACCCCCTTGAAGAAGGACTGGTCGAGGCCGCCGATGATCCCCTTCAGGAAGGCGGGGTAGTTGTCCGCGCTGTTGTGGAAGGCGATGCTATAGCCGCAGATCCACCAGAGGATCGAAACGATCCCAGTGATGAGCAAGCACTGCGCCAGGACGGAGAGGACGTTCTTGCGACGGACGAGGCCGCCGTAGAAGAGCGCCAAACCGGGCAGGGTCATGAAGAGCACCAGCGCCGAGGAGGTCATCATCCAGGCGTTGTGGCCCGGCCCGATGGACAGGTTCGAAGTCCAGGTGATGTTCTTCGGGTTGCCGTCCTTGTCGAGGACCGGCTTGCCGTCCTTGTCGAGTTCGGGGGTCGTGCCCGTGGAACCGTTGTTCATGTAGGCCTCAAGGTCCAGGACGCGCTGTTCGAGCGTTCCGGCGGGAGGCGCGGGGGGCGCGTCATCGGCATGGGCTGCCGGGAAGCCGAGGGCCGAAAGACCCAGGAGCAAGGAGCAACAGAT
>CAISZB010000365.1 GCA_903889845.1 uncultured Verrucomicrobium sp.
AACCGCGACCTCGACGGCTGCCGCAAGGCGATCCTCGACGCCGTCCTCCAGGCCCAGGGGAAGGGGTGCGGCCCCGGCGTGCTGGGCGTGGCCATCGGCGGCGACCGTTCCACCGGCTACGCCCTGAGCAAGGAACAACTGTTGCGCAAACTCGACGACACCAACCCGGAACCGAAACTCGCCGCCCTCGAAAAGGAAATCGTCGAGACCGCGAACCGCCTCGGCATCGGGCCGATGGGCTTCGGCGGGAAGACCACCCTCCTCGGCACCAAGATCGCCGTCGCCAACCGCGTCCCCGCCTCCTACTTCGTCAGCGTCAGCTACATGTGCTGGGCCTTCCGGCGCCAGGGCGTCGTCCTCAGCCCGGACGGCGGCACCATCCAGGAATGGCTCTACTAACCGATACGCCGCACCCATGAAAAACCTCACCATCCCGCTTTCGAAAGAGACGATCCTTTCCCTCAAGGTCGGCGACCTCGTCTCCCTCACCGGCACGATCTACACCGGCCGCGACGCCGTCCACAAGTACCTCCACGAGGGCGGCACCCTCCCCCCCGAGGTGAAGTTCAAGGACGGCGTCCTCTACCACTGCGGCCCCGTCATCATGACCGAGGCCGACGGCAGCTACCGTTGCTCCGCCGCCGGCCCCACCACCTCCATCCGCGAGGAGCCCTACGAATACCAGGTCATCCGCGACTCCGGCCTCCGCGCCGTCATCGGCAAGGGCGGCATGGGGGAGAAAACCGTCGCCGCCTGCAAGGAATTCGGCTGTGTCTATCTCCACGCCATCGGCGGCGCCGCCCAGGTCTACGCCGAAGCCGTGAAGAAAGTCAGCGGCGTCTACTTCAAGGACCAATTCGGCAGCCCCGAGGCCATCTGGGAATTCCAGGTCGAGGGCTTCGTCGCCACCGTGACCATCGACGCCCACGGCAACTCCCTCCACCGGGACATCGAAGCGAAGTCGACCCAGGCCCTCGCCGACATCGAGGCGGCGCAGGCGCGGCAGCACTAAATTTTCCCGCGACTTTGGGCAAAGAGAAGAGTCCTTCTCATTGTCCCATGCACCTTGCCCGATTCGATACGGAGAAGCGCTTCGGCTCCATCCTCATTCCCGCCGGGGAATACGTCGTCGAAGACGCCCATGCCGGGGAATTCCTCTTCCACGAAGCCTGCCGCGTACAGGCGCCGGACAACCTCGGCACCCCCTTTGTCCCGACGCGCGACTGGAATGGCCGATCCCTCCTCATCGTCCGTTCGGGCGGCTTCGGCGACCTCCTCTGCCTTACCCCGCTCTTCCGCGAACTGAAGCGCCGCTGGCCCGCGCTGCGCCTCCATGCCGCCTGCTTCGAGCACTTCCACGGCATCCTGCAGGGCAATCCCGACCTCGACCGGATCGTCCCCTATCCCGTCCCCACCCGGGATTGGAAAACCTACGACGCCCACCTCTGGCTCGAAAACGCAGTCGAAAAACATCCCCTCGCCCGGACCCTCCACATCGTCGATCTCTTCGCCCATATCGCGGCCGTCCCCCTCGCCTCCGGCGAGACCGTCTACTGGGTCGCCCCGGACGAAGCCGAAAAAGCCCTCGCCGCCCGTCCCCGGACCGGACGGCGGCGGGCGGGCATCCAGGTCGCAGCCTCCGTGCCGAGCCGCTCCTATCCCCCCGCCCTGCTCAACCAGGTCGTCGGCGAACTCCTCCGCCGGGGATGGGAAGTCCTGCTCTTTGGAAAACCGGGCCAATCGTCCTGCCCCCCTCCCCACCCCCACCTGGCCGACCTCACCGATTGCCATCCCCGCCTCTCATTCCGGGAAAGCGCGGCCCTCCTCGCCACCTGCGACGTCTGCCTGGCCCCGGACTCGGTCTTCTGCCACCTCGCCGGGAGCCTCGGCCTCCCCGCCGTCGGCCTCTTCGGCCCCTTCCCGGCCGGACTGCGGGTCGCCCGCGCCGCCTCGATCCGCACCCTCACGGGACATTGCCCGATCTCCCCCTGCTTCCACCACCAGCGGGGAGTCGCCTTCCCCGAAGTCGGCCCTTGTCGGCAAAGCGGCCAGTGCGACGCGCTGGCCTCCCTCGCCCCCCTCGCCGTCGCCGACCTCGTCGAGGAAGCCGCCCGCAACGCCAGCCCCATCCTCATCCCTGAACCGGACCGCCCCGCATTCGACATTCCGGCGCGGAGCGGCTAGAGCGTGTTATGCACTTTGGGAAGGTCGCGCCGGAGGGGCTACGCCCCTCTCCCCGAGGCGTGCGCAACGCCGCGTGACTGCATGGCACGCAAGGCAGAGCAGAACGAAGGGGAAGGGACGTAGAACCCCGGCCCGAAGGGTTGCTTCTAAAACGGTCTCCCTCGGCGTTGCTCGCTCCTTGAGTGGCGCATCGGCCACACCGCGTCGCTCGCGCCTTGATGGAGACCGTGTTAGAAGCAACGCGCCCTTCCCAAAGTGCATGACACGCTCTAACGTACCCCGATGCCCGCCGCCGACCTCGCCCTCCTCAGCCTCACCGTCAACGAGGTCTTCCACAGCATCCAGGGGGAGAGCACCTTCGCGGGCCGTCCCTGCCTTTTCATCCGCCTCACCGCCTGCGACCTCCGCTGCACCTACTGCGACACGGAGTACGCCTTCTATGAAGGGAAGAAGCGCCCCGTCGCCGACCTCCTCGCCGAGGCCCTGAATCACCCCTGCCCCCTCGTCGAGGTTACGGGGGGCGAGCCGCTCCTCCAAAAAAACGTCCACCCCCTGCTGACCGCCCTCTGCGACGGCGGGAAGACCGTCCTCCTCGAAACGAGCGGCGCGCACGACATCGGCCCGGTCGATCCCCGCGTCCACCGGATCATGGATTTGAAGTGCCCCTCCAGCGGCGAGAGCGCCCGGAACCAGGCCGCCAACCTCCCCCTCCTCACCGCGCGGGACGAGGTCAAATTCGTCGCCGGGACCGAGGAGGACTGCCTCTGGGCCCTCGACCAAATCCGCACCGGGATCGCCGGGGACGGCTGGCCGCACCGTGTCGCCGCCATCCTCTTCTCCCCCGTCTTCGGCAAGATCGACCTGCGCTTTTTGGCGGAGACCCTGCTGAGCTCTACGGCCTCCGATTTCCCCCCCGCCGTCGCCGAAAAAATCCGGCTCCAGGTCCAGATGCACAAGCTGATCTGGGAGCCGACCGCCCGGGGCGTCTGATCTCGCATTATGTCCGAGGAAATCCCCATCCCGCCGCCCGAGCCGACACCGCCTCCCGAGGCCCAGGCCGCCAAGGCGCCCAAGCCTCCCCGGGCCGACATCGACCTCGACGCCCTCTTCCCGATGCCGGAGAAAGGCCGGGGCCTGGGCCACGTCGCCGACAAGTGGCGCCTCCCGCCGGGCCGGGTCAACGCCGTCCTCATCGGCCTTTCCCTCGCCGGCATGATCCTCCTCGCCCCCTCCCTCTTCCGCTTCGCCCTCTCCCCGGCCCCCGATTCGGAAACCTCCCTCTTCAACTACAAGCTGCTCCTCCGCCTCATCGTCTTCCTCGGCTGCATGGGCTTCTTCTGTGCCGCCGCCGGGTTCCGCTTCGCCCACTGGCTCGCCCAAAAAATCACCGACCTCATCTTCGACGACGGCCCGCCGACGCCTCCCAAGGAATGAAGGAGCACGCCGTCCTGATCCTTCACACCCCCGCCCAGATCGCCGCCTTCGCCCGCGCCGGGGAAGCCCGGGGCCGCCGCTGCCTCGTCATCGACCAGCTCCGCGCCACCTCGACGATCGTCACCGCCCTCGCCCACGGGGCGCGGCGCGTCCTCGCCGTCGGGACGGTCGAACAGGCCCGGCAAATCAAGAGCACCCGTCCCGGCATCCTCCTCGCCGGGGAACGCGGCGGCCTCCCGCCCGAGGGCTTCGACCTCGGCAACTCCCCCCGCGCCTACACCCCGGAGCGGGTCGCGGGAAAGGAAATCGTCCTCACCACGACGAACGGCACCCTCGCCCTCCTCGCCTGCCGGGGCGCGGCGGCAATCCACCCGCTCTCCCTCCTCAACCTCGCCGCCGTTGCCGCGCACGCAGCACGGAACAAGGAACCCCTCGCCCTCCTCTGCGCCGGGACGGGCGAGGGCTACTCCCTCGAAGACGCCCTCGTCGCCGGGGCCGGCCTCGTCGCGCTGGGCCTGCGGGACCATCCCGCCGCCGCCCCCTTCCGTGCCTGGGGCGCGGGAGAAAGCATCCTCTCCCGGACCACAAACGGGCGAAACCTCCTCCGCCTCGGCCTTCGGGAAGACATCGCCTTCTCCTCCCGGCGGGACGCTTTTCCGATTGTACCGGAAGGCCGGATCGGCGAAGTTGAAGGCGAGGGCGGGCCTATTCCCGTCGTCGAACTCACCCTGCCGACATGACCGCCGCCGCCGAGGCCTTTTTCCTGACACCCGACATCCTCCGCCCCCTCGACTGGCGGGAACTCTTCGGGAACGCGAACCCCGTCGCCCTCGACCTCGGCGCCGGGGACGGCGGCTTCGCCCTCGCCTACGCGCGGCAGCGGCCCGACCTGAATATTTTGGCCGTCGAGCGGCTGCTGGGCCGCGCCCGGAAGATCGCCCGCCGTGCCGCCCGCGCGGGCCTCGCCAACGTCCGCGTCCTGCGGCTGGAGACCAGTTACGTCGTCGAGCGGATGTGCC
>CAISZB010000366.1 GCA_903889845.1 uncultured Verrucomicrobium sp.
ATCTCCTTCGCACTCCTTATGAGCGTGAAGCCGACCTCCTCTCCGGTCGCCCCCGCGCCCCTGCTCCAGGACCGGATGCAGCGGGCCGCTCGGATCGTCGGCGCGCCGGGGAATTACAAAGTCTGCGAGGGGTGCGAGTCGATCCTCTCGCGCAACGTCGCCACCTGCCCCACGTGCCGGGGCTACCGCTTCGACTCCGACTTCGGTCGCGTGATCACCCATGCGAATGACCTCGCTTCCCGCCCTCCGGTGACGATCCTTTGGGAAGACTGAAGGTGGGGAATCGCGGGCCAAAATTCCTTTAAAAAGAGTCGGGAAGAAGGGAAGGAATTTTTTGCCGATTACAGGAAAGGAAAAAACTTCCTCTTTCTGGCGATTTGAAGCTGAAAAAGCGTCTAAAATAAAAGTTTTTTCTTTTGTAATTTGCTCCATGAAAATGAGTTATATGTATATTGCGTCGGCGGTGGCATAGGGTTTGCTAACTAATCTGCAACCATGAGTGACGGAGTCGGACAGATCTTCAACGATCCCACCCTTTCCAGCCTGAAACTGACGCTTCAGGCGAGTTCGGCGCGGGAATTGGCGTTGGCCAGCAACGTCGCCAACGTCAACACGCCCGGATACAAGCGGATCGACCTCACTTCCTCCTTCCAGTCCGACCTTTCGAGCGCGCTGAAGAGCCTCGATTCCGGGACGGCCCTCACCTCCGCGCCGAAGCCCGCCTGGGACACGGCCGAAATGCAGAACCCGGCCCGCTACGACGGGAACACGGTGAACCTCGACCAGGAAGTCACGGAGATGATGAAGAACAGCAGCGACCACAATTTCAGCTCGAAGATCCTTGCTCTCAAATACTCGGCCTTGAAGGAGGCCATCACAGGCCAGATCACCTGATTCGTCGCAACCCTGCACCGAAGAGCCCAAACCACCATGGCGAACCTGATCCCCGCGATCGACATCAGCTCCAGCGGCCTCCAGGCCGAGCGGACCCGCCTGGAAGTGGTGGCCTCGAACATCACCAATTCCCAGACGACGCGCGGCCCCGACGGGCGGCCCTACACGCGGAAGGAAGTCATCTTCTCCCCCCTCGTCGATCAGGCCGGGGCCTCGTCGAAGCTGTCCGGCGTCCGCGTCTCCAAGATCGTCGACGACCCCAGCCCCGGCCAGAAGGTCTACATGCCCGGCCACCCGCACGCCGACGCGAAGGGCTTCGTCACCATGCCGAACGTCAACATCGTCGACGAGATGGTCGACATGATGACCTCGACCCGCACCTACGAGGCGAACCTCGAAGTCATCAAGAATGCCCGCCAGATGGTCACCGAGGCCCTCGGCATCGCCGAGGCATAATCTTTTACCTGACGCCAACGCCAAATGGACTTCGTCTCCGCCCTCTCCGCCGTATCGGGCTCCACGCCTTCGGTCTCGGGTTCGGCCCCCTCCGGCGCCGTCGCGGGGAGTCAGCTCCTCCACCAGGGGAACGGGATGACGTTCTCCTTCGAGCTGCCGAAGCCCGTCGAGGGGGCGGCGCCCGCGCAGGGCGCTTCCGAGGTCGCCGGGTCGGCGGCCGCGACGGGCGCCCTTTCCAGCGCCGACGGCGGCGGCTCGATCGTCCGCATGATCAGCCAGGTGAACGACTACCAGGCCACCGCCGGGGCGAAGATCCGCGACGTGCTGATGGGCGGCAAGACGACGGTCGACGAGGCGATGGTCGCCACGCAGGAGTCGGGCGTCGCCTTCAAGCTCCTCGCCGAGGTGCGGAACAAGGCCGTCGACTCCTACCAGTCGATCATGCAGATGCAGATTTGAAGCAGGGAAGCCAAGGCAAAGAGAAGAGAAAAGACACCGAAGAGTAAGGAAACCCATCGATGAACGAATTTTTCAAGAACGTGCAGCAGATCTGGAACGGCATCCCGGCCAATCGCCGCATCCCGATCCTCGTCGCGGCGGCGGTCATCATCGTCGCGCTGACGACGGTCGTCATCGTCTCGGCGAACAAGCCGAAGATGGACGTCCTCTTCGGCGGGATGCAGGTCACGGAAGCCGCGAAGGTCGTCGATTTCCTCAAGCAGAAGAAGATCCGCTACGAGCTGGCCGACCAGGGCCGCACCGTCCGCGTCCCCTCCGAGGAGGTCGACGGGCTCCGCCTGGGCCTCGCCGAGGCGGGGGTGCCCCGCGCCGACGACACGGCGGGCGGCGCCGGCTTCGAGCTCTTCGACAAGCCCAGCTTCGGCATGCCCGACTTCATGCAGAAGGCCAACTACAACCGCGCCATCCAGGGCGAGTTGGCCCGGACCATCCGCCACATGGACGACGTGGAGCAGGCCCGCGTCATGATCGTCACGCCGGAGCAGCGCCTCTTCCAGAAGGACCAGAAAGAGGCGAAGGCCTCCGTCTTCCTCCTCCTGAAGTCGGGCCACACCCTGGGCCTCAACCAGATCAAGGCGATCCAGTTCCTCGTCTCGAACAGCGTCGAGGGGCTCCAGCCCAGCCACGTCAGCATCATCGATTCGACGGGGAAGTCCCTCATCGAGAACGACGAGGGGAACACCGTCGGGGCGATGACGAACACCCAGCTCGCCGCGAAGAAGGCCTACGAGGACTACCTCCGCCAGAAGGTCCAGGCGATGCTCGACCAGACCCTCGGCCTCAACCAGTCCTCGGTCCAGATCTCGGCCGACCTCAACTTCGATTCCGTCCAGCAGACCTCGGAGCACTTCGACCCGAAGAGCCAGGTGGTCAACAACGAGACCATCTCCAACGAATCGACCCACAGCAAGACTTCCGGCACCGAGGCGACGGTGGGGAGCAAGACCGGGACCGAGCAGAACCAGGACACCGGCAAGACCGCCAACGAGAGCGACGCGACGAAGGAGAGCCAGCAGAACCATTACAGCATCGACCGCACCGTCCAGAGCACCTCGCGCGCCGTCGGCGTGCCGACCCGGATCACCGCCGCCGTTTTCGTCAACGTCCGCAAGACCGGCGCCGGGGCCGCCCAGACCGTCACTCCCCGGACGCCGCAGGAGATCCAGAAGCTGACCGAGATGGTCCAGGAAGCCATCGGCTTCGTCCAGACCTCCGACCGCAAGGACTCCGTCAGCGTCCAGGAGACCGAGTTCAGCCCGATGTTCGAGGAAATCCCGATCGAGCCCGCCAAGACCGTCCTGGGCCTGAAGGAGGAATGGCTCGGCTACGTCAGCCAGGGCATCCTGGTCCTCCTCGCCTTCCTCGTCCTCCTCTACCTGCGCGGCATGTTGAAGACCTCCTCCGGCTTCGAGAACGACACCTCGGGCGAGTTCTCCAGCATCCTGAACCGCTACAAGAAGATGGCCGACGACGCCCTCGCCGAGGCCGACGAGCAGCGCGTGGCGCCCAACGCCCTTTCCGCCGACGAATTGGGCAAGCTGATCCGGGACAATCCGGGCAACACGTCGCAGGCCATCAAGGTCTGGATGATGCGCAACTGATGGGATAGACTTTCCCAAGTCTCAACCGAAGGAAAACCATTATGGCCGCCGCCACCGACAACGCCCCGACAAAAGCCCTCGCCGTTCCCGGCGCCAAACCGGGCGCCACCGATGCCGTCGATCCCCTGCGCGGGTGGTCGAAGAAGCAGCGCCTCGCCGCGCTCCTCGTCGTCCTCGGGAAGGACCTGGCGGCCCAGATCCTCAACGATTTCGACGAGCGGGACGTCGAGGAAGTCACGACCGAAATGGCCCGGATCGACTTCGTCCCCGTCGAGACGCAGAAGGCCCTCCTCAAGGAATTCACCACCGTCGCGGTCGACGCCGTCGCCTCGGCGGCGGGCGGCCCGCAGTTCGCGAAGGACGTGCTGGAGCGCTCCATCGGCAGCTTCAAGGCGAACGAGCTGATCAACCGCATCGCGCCGAACAAGGCCCGCAACGTCGATATCACCGTCCTGCGCGACATCCAGCCCCGGCAGCTCATCAACCTCCTCCGCAAGGAGCAGATCCAGACCTGGGCCCTCGTCCTCTCCTACCTCGACCCCGCCCGCTGCGCCGAGGTCCTCTCCCTCCTCAACGCCGACATCCGCACCGACATCGTCGAGCGGATCGCCACCATGGAGCCGACCTCCTCCGAGGTCGTCGAGCAGATCCTCAACCACATCAAGCGCCGCGTGGCGCTGAAGAACACCCTTTCGGTCACCAGCTCCGGCGGCGCCCGCATCCTGGCGGAAGTCATCAACGCCCTGGAGGACTCCATCTCGAAGCAGGTCCTCTCCGGCCTGGAGGAACGCAATCCCGATTTGGCGAAGAACATCCAGAAACTCCTCTTCGTCTTCGAGGACATCGGCGACATGGACAAGCAGACCCTCGCCCGCATCCTGCGCGAGGTCGATTACCACCAGCTCGCCGTGGCCCTCAAGACGGCCTCGGAACGGCTCAAGGCGTCCGTCCTCAACAGCCTCTCGAAGAGGGCCGCCGAGGGCCTCCAGGAAGAAATCCAATACATGCCGCCCGTCCGCCTCACCGACGTCGAGGAGGCGCAGGAGAAGATCATCGAGGTCGTCCGCGAACTCGAGGCCAACGGCGAAATCACCGTCAGCAAGGGCGGCGGTCGCAACGAACTCGTCTGACGCGCGTCATTCCTTAGAGTCTTAACAACCCTTCCGCACCCCGGCCATGAGCACCAACACCTTCCAGGTCACCGTCCCCTTCGCGGTCGACTGCATCAAGGTGCGCCGTCTCCGGCCCATCCCGCTGATCGAGGTGGAGTCGGTCGAGGGGGAGGGGCGGGCCGCCGACGACTCCCCGGTCTACGAGACCCTCTACGACGGTTCCTACGAGGCGGGCGTCCGCGCCGGGCGCCAGCAGGTCCTCAAGGAGCTGGCCGCCGCCCGCGCCGCGGAGTCCCGCTCCGTCCAGGCCGTCCTCGCGCAGCTCGACGCCGTGATGGATCAGCTGATCCGGACCGCCGAGGGCCATTTCCCCGAACTGCTCGTCGCCGCCCTCGGACGGGTCTTCCGGGAACACGATTTCAACCAGGAGGAGATGAGCGGCGAAGTCGTCTCCCTCCTCCAGGAAGTGCAGCAGGCCCAGGCCGTCAGCATCGAGGTCGCGCCCGACGCCCTCTCCCTCCTCCAGGGCCGCGTCGAGAAGCTCGACCTCTCCCTCCAGACCGGGCGGATCCAGTGGAAGGCCAATGCCGACCTGCAGCGCGGGGAATACCTGATCCAAACCGATCTGGGCGTGGTCGACGGGCGTCGCCACACGAAGCTCTCCCAGGTCCGCGTGGCACTCGAAGGATAACCAGCCATGCTTACTCCCACCTCCTTCTCCGGCATCGCGGCCCGCACGGGCCGCCTCGTGCGGCAGGCCCGCCCCATCGGCGTGGCGGGCCGGGTGACGAAGGTCGTCGGCCTGACGGTCGAGTCCCAGGGCCCCCCCGCCGCCCTCGGGGAGGCCTGCTGGATCTACTGCGAGGGGACGCGCCGCCGCCGCCTCGCGGAGGTCGTCGGCTTCCGGGACGGCCGCCTCCTCCTCATGCCGTGGGAAGGCCTGGAGGGGATCGGCGTCGGGGACAACGTCCAGTCGACCGGCGCGCCGCCGCAGATCCCCGTCGGCCCCGGCGTCCTGGGGCGGATCATCGATCCTTTGGGGCGTCCCATGGACGACCTCGGCCCGCTTCCCCACGACACGGTCTACGCCCCGCTCGTCCGGGACGTGCCGCCTCCCGCCCGCCGTCCCCGGATCAAGGACGTCTTCCGCACCGGCGTCCGCGCCATCGACGCCTTCGCCACGACCGGGGCCGGGCAGCGCCTCGGCATCTTCGCCGGATCGGGCGTCGGCAAGAGCACCCTCCTGGGCATGATCTGCCGCTACGCCTCGGCCGACATCAACGTCATCGCCCTCATCGGGGAGCGCGGACGGGAAGTCCTCGAATTCGTCGAGCGCGACCTCGGCCCGGAGGCCCTGAAGCGGAGCGTCGTCATCGTCGCGACCTCGGACCAGCCCGCGTTGGCCCGGATCAAGGCCGCCTTCACGGCGAACACGATCGCCGCGTGGTTCCGCGCCCAGGGGCGGCACGTCCTCCTGATGATGGATTCCCTCACCCGCCTAGCGATGGCGCAGCGGGAGGTCGGCCTCGCCGTCGGGGAACCCCCGGCCACGCGCGGCTATCCCCCCTCCGTCTTCGGCCTGATGCCGGTGATCCTGGAACAGGCCGGGTGCCTCGACGCCGGGGTCATCACCGGCTTCTACACGATCCTGACCGAGGGCGACGACTGGAACGATCCGGTCAGCGACTGCGCCCGCTCCATCCTCGACGGCCACCTCCTCCTCACCCGGCGCCTGGCCTCGGAGAACCACTACCCGGCCCTCGACGTCCTGGAGAGCCTCAGCCGCCTCCAGAGCAACCTCATCGACGAGGGGGCCCGGGACCTGATCGGCCGCGCGCGGCACATCCTCTCCATCCAGCGGCAATACCGGGAACTCGTCGAGATCGGCGCCTACACGCCGGGGAGCAACACGCAGCTCGACCACGCCCTGGCGGTCTACCCGAAGCTGGTCCAATTTTTGCGGCAGCGCGTCGAGGAATCGGCGACGGTCGAGGAATCGTTCCGCCTCCTCGGTCAAATCCTGGGGCATAAGGAGGGCAAGGCCGCATGAGCGCGCTGAAGGAAAAGCACCGCCCGCTGGAGATCCTCCACCGCCTCCGGGAATACGCCCTGGAGCAGGAAGAGGTGAAGCTCATGGAGCGCCAGCGCGAGGAACTGGCGCAGCAGGCCCGCTGCCAGGCCTCCCTCGACGCCCTCCGGGACAATTACCGGCACGACGTGGCCGGAATGAAAGTCTACGAGTATTCCCGCCGCGACGTCTGCATCCGGGAGGCGGGCATCCGCCACAACATGGACATGCGCCACCTCGGCCTCGCCCAGTTCGCCCGCCGGGAACAGGTGGAGGCGACCCTCCGCGCGAAGGCCAAGGCCGACATGATCGACCGCATCCTCCAGCGCCGCCGGGCCGACGACCTGGCCGAGCTGGAGCGCCGCGAGCGGAAGGAAAACGACGAGGCGGCCCAGAACCAATTTGTGCAGCACGCCCTTGCGGTCGCCTCCGGGGAGGCGTTAGCTTAGGCTTAGGACGTTTATGGCCATGGCCCCCATCATCATCTCCGTCGCCGCCGGCCTGGGCATGATCTTCGGCCTCCTGGGAGGCGTCTTCATCAGCCTTTCCAAGGTGGTGCTCCCCGCGCCGCCCCACGTCCACCACATGAGCTTCACCGACGCCGCCCCCGCGGTGCCGAAGACCTTCGAGGATGTCTCGAAGGTCGCCTCGGAGCTCGACTCCTGGCGCCGGGACCTCAACGAGAAGAACGAAAAGGCCCTGGCCCTCGACGCCGAGCTGGCCCGCCGGGAGGAGATCATCCGCGCGGAACGCGAGGCCCTGGACAAGGAGAAGGAGCGCCTGGCCCAGGTGCAGAAGGACATGGAGGCCCGGCTCATCAAGATCCAGGCGAACGAGCAGCCCCGGCTGGAGGAACTGTCCTCCCTCTACAAGACGATGAAGCCGGACAGCGCCGTCGACCTCATGCGGGCGCTCCCCTCCGAGCAGGTCACGAAGATTCTCACGGTCATGGATCGCAAGATCCAAGCCAAGCTCCTCAGCCTCTGGGTGCAGAAGTACCCCGAGGACAAGGTGGCCGTCGCCCAAATCACCAACGACCTCGTCAGGACGACGACGGACAGTACTTCCGATGGATCGGGTTCCCCCACCCCGTAACCATTAGGAGTACTCATGCCGATTTCCCTCGCGTCGAAATCTTCGACCGCTCCGGCCTCCGCCGGTAGCGCTTCCACCTCCGATTCCTCGGCTTCCGTGCTCTCCTCTTCGGGGCAGGGGGGCAGCTTCACCTCGTGTTTCGACGAGGCGGCGGTGGGGGATGCCCCGACGGCTCCGACCCCGGCGCCCTCTGCGGCTTCGGTGGCGCCGACTCCGGCTATGGGTACCGGGACCGGAGCCGGGACGGCTTCCGATGCGGGGAAGCCGACCTCCGCTTCTGCCGATGCGAAGGATGCCTCCGCTTCCTCCGCCTCTTCGACGCCCGACGCGATGCTGGCGGCGATGCAGGTGATGGCCGGATTCTACCAGGTCCAGATCAAGGCGGTCCAGGCAACGCCTCCGCCGACGCCGACACCTTCCGCGACGTCCTCCGACGCCTCCGGGGAAGCCGGGGCGAGCGAGGCGGGGAACGCGCTCGGCACCGGTGGTGCCGGTACCCCGGGGCTGTTGACGGCGAGTGCGGGAGGGACGGCCTCGACCCTCCTCTCCGCCACGCTGCTCGCGGGCGGCAATGCGACGGCGGCGGCCACGACCTCTTCCGCTCTCTCGGCGCTTTTGCCCGGGGCAGGGCAGGGGACGGCGGGCGCGGCAACCCCCGGCGCGACTCCGGCTGCCGGGAATGGGGTTTCCAATGCGGCTTCGACTGGGGCTTCAAATGGGGCTTCCTTGACGCTTCCCACCTCGGCCACGACGTTGGCGGCAATAGGAACGTTTGCCCAGGCAACTTCGGCGGCCACCGCTGCCGCGACCGCCCTTCCTACAGCTACAGCCCCGGCTTCCGCTTCGGACGCCGCGTCCAGCGGCTCCTCCGTCCTGCCGCTTCCTACGGCCAAGTCAGGACAGGCGGACCAGACGACGCAGGCGACCCTGCCCGATCCAGGCGCGGTCGCCGCCTCGACCTTTTCCTCCGCGTCCGCGCTTCCGTCGGCGGCAGCAGCGAATGCGATTCCTTCCACCCCCGCCAATGCTTCCTCGAATGCGGAAAATAATGCCGCTGCGACGGTCCCGGGCGGAACAAATTCACCCTCGCTGAGCGACCTCGGCATTCTTCCCGCCGCCTCGGCGACCCTCAAAACGGACGGATTGGCCGATTCTTTGAAGAAAAGTAAGGAAAAAGCGGTCTCCAAAGAGGTTTCTGCCGATTCAGGTTCCACGGCAAGCCCTGTTGGCACGGTTTATTCTGGGGTACCTGCGATGGGTCTCTTTACGGAAAATTCTGCCCGCCTCGCCACGGTGCCCGATGTCAGCTTCGGGAACGCCCTCAAGGCTTATCGCCAAGGCAGCGGCGACTCGGGGAGCCTCGCCGCGATTTCTTCGCAGGCGCAGTCGAAAAGCGATGCCGCCGCCGCCACCACCGCCGCCGCGGCCAAGGAGCAGGGGAAAATCGATCCGGCGACGGGGATCGCCTCGTTCCTGCCCGCCACGCTGGCCACCTCCCAGACGGTCTCCGCGCACGACGGGGTCGATTCGACCTCGGCCAACCGCTTCCTCGACCTCGTGAAGCAGGCGGTCAACCAGCCCACGCTGACCACGCCGCAGCGCATCTCCGTCGATCTCCAGACGCCGCCCGGCGAGACGGTGACGGTCTTTTTCTCCCAGACCGGTTCCAACGGGCAGGTCCGCGCCCAGCTCAGCGCGAGCGACGCCACCTCCCTCCAATGGCTCCAGCAGCAGGTCGGCTCCCTCCGCGAGGGGACGAGCGGAACGACCGGGACGAATGGCCCGAACGTGGTCTGGCTTCCCCCGCAGCTCGACAACTCCCGTTCCGGCCGCGATCCCCAGCAGGACACGCCCCGGCGCGACTCGAACTCCAAGGGGGGCCGCTCCTCCGGCACCCGCAGTGCGGAGGACGTCGCCATGGCCGACGCCATCTTCGGCTCGAACGGAACCCTCAGCTCGGCCCTTTCCCGTTAACCGCCAAACCTTTCCCTTTCTTTTTTATGACCCCCACCCTCATCGCCCCCGTCTCCGCCGCCGCCGCCACCGTCGCCCACGGCGCGCTCAATCCCACCAGCCTCGTCTCCTCCCTGGCCCCCGCGCCGACGCCCACCGCCGGCGGATCGACGGCCAACTTCGCCTCCACCCTCGGCCGCGCCACCACGGTGACGCCGTCCAGCCTCGTGGGGATGAACGCAACCAATCTCCGCAAGACGATCGCCTCCCTCAATTCCGACCAGCAGACGGCTCTGGCCCAGCAGCTCGTCGGCGCCGACGTCCGCGTCCAGGGCGCCACGGGGCAGATCGCCAACGGCACGTTGAACAAACTTCGGATCGAGAATGGATTCCCGGTCTTCTCGGTTGCCGGCCAGGATTATTCCCTGGGGCAACTCGTCGCCATCAACAAACCGGCCTACGCCTAACCCCAGCACAGGACCAAGCCGCCCCACCCGGAATCCAAAATCATGAGTACTGTTTCCAGTGTCTCCTCCACCTCCTCGACGTCGGGGAGCAGTTCGAAGTCTTCCAGCTCGAACATGACCCAGTCGGACTTCTACAAGATCATCGTCGCGCAGTTGGAGAACCAGACGGTCGATAACACCACCGACACCAACGCGATGGTGCAGGACATGATGTCGATCGCAAATTACGAGGCTGTCGGCGGCATGAGCAGCGACACGACGAAGCTGACCAACTACAGCACGGCCACGTCCCTGCTCGGCAAGACGGTCAGCCTCACGCCTTCCAGCGGGGCCTCTGCGGTGACCGGGTCGGTCAGTTCCGTGACCTACAATTCGGACGGTACGGCCTCGGTCACGGTCGGCGGCTCCACCTACGACTCCAGCAAGGTGACCAACGTTTCGAACACGACCAATACGACCAGCACGACCGGCAGTTCCACCTCTTCCAACTAACCCAGCCACAGCCCAACCCCCCAACCGAGGAATAACCTATGATTCGCAGCCTCTACTCGGCCGTCAGCGGCCTTATTAGTAGCCAGACCGCAATGGACGTGATCGGCAACAATATCTCCAACGTCGATACCACCGGCTTCAAGGCCAGCACGACCAACTTCGGCGAGGCCTTCGTCCAAAACGCGCGCGATGCGACGACGTCGCAGCCCGTCGGCGAGGAAATCGGCCTCGGCACCCGTGTCACGGGGACGACGACCGACTTCGGCCAGGGCGCCTTCAAGACGACCTCCGTCCCCTCCGACGTCGGTATCTCCGGCTCCGGCTTCTTCACGGTCAACACGGCCTCCACCGCCTCGTCGGGCTCGACCGTCTACACCCGCGCCGGGGACTTCGTCGTCGACGTCAACGGCTACCTCCGCACCGCCGACGGCTACTACGTCCAGGGCGTCACGGGGACGGGAACGAACAACGGCTTCTCCAGCACCCTGGGAAGCACCTACACCGCGATCTCGACCCCCACCAGCGCGATCGCCCAGTCGAGCCTCAGCAACATCAAGATCCCGACGTCGGTCTACGACTCGACCACCGGCACGACGCTCAGCGTCAGCTCCTACAGCATCGCTTCGAACGGGGCCCTCTCCGTCGTCGACAGCGCGGGCAACTCGACCGTCGCCGGCTACATGGTGTTGGCCAGCGTCGGGAACAATAACGGCCTCAACTCCGGCGGCCAGGGCTACTATTCGACGACGGCGGCCTCCGGCCAGGCCTCCTACTATGCTCCGAGCACGGGCAACGTCGGCGCGACCGAAGCGGGATCGCTCGAAATCTCGAACGCCGACGTGGCGAGCCAGTTCTCCGACATGGTCATCATCCAGCGTGGTTACGACGCCAATGCCAAGGTCATCACGACCAGCAGCCAGATGCTCCAGACTGCGGTGAACATGGTCCAGTAAGCAAAGAGGGCGAACGATTAGGAACTCCTCCGGTTGGGTCGCGCCCGGCTTCTCATTAGGGGAAGCCGGGCGCTTCTGCGAAGAGCGGGCGAATGCAAGTAACGACGCGAATAGATAACACCTATCAATAAACTTGACCCTCTCCGAGGGTCTATCCAAGCTCCCTGCAGCTATGTCCGATACCCCTCCCGCCGACTCTGGCGCCTCTGGAAGCGGCTCCTCCTCCAATATCATCATCGCGGTCGCGGTCGCCGTGGTCATGTTGGCTGCAGGGTTTGCCCTAGCTTACTTTGTTCTTCCGGGGCGCTTGGCCGAGGAACTGGCGAAGAAAATGCCGCCCGCCGACAGTGGTGATTCCTCTTCCGCGGCGCCCGGGGCCGCGGCGCCCGCCGGCGAGGCCGCCAAGGGCGGCGAAGCGGGCAAGGAAGGGGACAAGACCGCCGTTCCCGGCGCCGGGTTCACCCTGTCGGACATCCTGGTCAACGTCACCGGCACCGGCGGCAGCCGCTTCATCAAGGTCTCCGTCTATTTCCAGGCCCCGCCCGCGATCCAGTCGGAGTTGCAGGGCATGCGCGACCAGTTGAAGGACATCGTCTCGAACACGCTGGCCCAGAAGAGCCTGGCGGAGCTTTCCGATTCCGGCGTCCGCGGGCGCCTCCGCTCGGAGCTCCTCGCCACGATCAACCCCCTCCTGAAGAACAAGGGGGAGGTCCAGAACATCTACTTCCCCGAGTTCATCATCCAGTAACGGATTCCTCCCGAAAACGGATTCCTCCCTAAATGGCCGCCCCGGAAACCTCCGCCGCTGATGTTTTAAGCCAGTCCGAAGTCGAAGCGATCCTGGCCTCGATCCAGACCGGCGTCGACCCGACGGCCAAGGTGGTCACCACGTCCTCCTCCTCCTCGGGCGGGGGGATCGGGGAGGCCCTCACCACCAGCGGCGAGGGGCACCACGTCCAGCCCTTCGACTTCCGCAGCCCGGTCTTCCTCACCCCGGCGCAGATGCGCCGCCTCCGCATCAAGCACGAGGAATTCATCCGCAACCTGGGCGCCACGCTCTCCGTCTTCCTCCGGATGGAGTTCCTGCTCCAGATGTCCCGCCTGGAGACGACGACCTACCGGCAACTCGTCGAGAGCATGACGATGCCCAGCTACCTCACGCTCTTCCGGATGAAGCCGCTGACCGGGATCGGCGTCCTCGACATCTCCCCCCGCCTCGGCCTTACCGTCATCGACCGGATGCTGGGCGGCCCCGGCCACTCCGTGAAGGTGGAGCGCGAGTTCACCGACATGGAGCAGACCGTCCTGGAAAACTTCATCAAGGTCATCATCAAGGAGTACACGGAGAGCTGGCTCCGCTTCCAGAAGCTCGAATGGGAGAAGGTGGGGAACGAAAACACCGTCCGCTTCCTCAACCTGGCCGACGAGGACGCCACGATGCTCTACCTGGAGATCGAGGCCCGCTTCGGCGACTGCGTCGCCAGCATGCGCTTCGTCTTTTCCTACATCATGATCGAGAGCCTCGTGGAGCAGCTCATGCGGGAGATCACCGACGACCGCTCCTACGAGGAGGAGGTCCGCCAGAAGCTCCCGGAGGACATGAACTCCCCCACCTACAACATCTCGATCCCCGTCTCCGCCCACTGGCGGGGCTTCTCCCTTTCCCTGGCCGACCTCAGCGAGCTTTCCCCCGGCGACGTCCTCATGCTCGACCCTCACAAGACGCGCAGCGCCGAGGTCGACCTCGGCCTCCTGCCGAAGTTCATGGCCGACGTCAACCAGCTCCCCGGCGTGACCGGGGTCCCCGGAACGCCGGTGGCGGTGACTTTAAGAACCAAAATCGAATAACGAGAGAGCCTCTCACTCATCCCTCATAACCTTATGGCCGAAAAGAACATTGATCTGGTGATGGACATCATGGTGGGCCTGAGCGTCGAGCTCGGGCGGGCCC
>CAISZB010000367.1 GCA_903889845.1 uncultured Verrucomicrobium sp.
CCCCTCAGAAGCCTACAACGTGCGTCCGTCGCGACCCAAGCGGGTCCGCGCCCCAGTCCCGAAGGGCCGCAAGGCCTCTTCGCCCCTCCCCCCGTCAAATAGGGCTTCCCTCCCCCCTCCCGGCATGTTCAAATTGCGGGCTTAATCCACTATGGCCGACGAACCTGTTTCCCCGACTCCCGCGCCCTCTTCCGGCGGCGGTTCCCTCTTCACCCAGGGGGAGAAATTCCAGCGCGTCAACGTCTCCGAGGAGATGCGGAGCTGCTTCCTCGACTACTCGATGTCGGTCATCGTCTCCCGCGCGCTGCCCGACGTCCGCGACGGGTTGAAGCCCTCCCAGCGCCGCATCCTCTTCACGATGTCGGAGCTGAACCTCAGCCCGACGAAGAAGCACCTCAAATCGGCGAAGATCGTCGGCGACACGATGGGTAATTACCATCCGCACGGCGACCAGGCCATCTACCCCACCCTCGTCCACCTCGCCCAGCCGTGGGCGATCCGCGAGCCGCTGATCGACAGCCAGGGGAACTTCGGTTCCATCGAGGGCGATCCGCCCGCGTCGATGCGGTACACGGAGGCCCGCCTCACCCACCTCGGCGTCGCGCTGATGGAGGACATGGACAAGGACACCGTCGACTTCGCGCCGAACTACGACGAGCGCCTCACGGAACCCGTCGTCCTCCCCGCCGCCTTCCCGAACCTCCTCGTCAACGGCTCCACCGGCATCGCCGTCGGCATGGCGACGAACATCCCGCCCCACAACCTGGGCGAGATCGTCGACGCCGTCTGCGCCGTCATCGACAAGCCGGAGATCCCGATCGAGGGCCTCATGAAGATCGTGAAGGGGCCCGACTTCCCCCTCGGCGCGCAGATCCTCGGCTTCGAGGGCATCCGCAGCTACTTCACCACCGGGCGCGGCAGCGTGAAAGTCCGGGCGAAGGTCCACACGGAGGAGCAGAAGGGCGGCCGCACCGTCCTCATCGTCGACGAAATCCCCTTCAACGTGAACCGGGCCACCCTCGTCGAGCGCATCGGCGACCTCGTCCGGGACAAGACGATCACGGAGATCACCGACGTCCGCGACGAGTCGGACGAGAACACGCGCGTCGTCATCGAGATCAAGCGCGACGCCGTCCCGAAGGTCGTCCTGAACAACCTTTTCAAGCTGACCTCGCTGGAGACCTCCTTCGCCGTCAACGCGCTGGCCATCGACCGGGGCAAGCCGAAGACGCTGAACCTGAAGGAGATGATCAACTGCTACATCGAGCACCGCCGCGAGGTCATCCTCCGCCGGACCCGCTTCGAGTTGCGGAAGGCCGAGGACCGGGCGGAACTGCTCGAAGGCTACCTCATCGCCCAGTCGAACCTCGACGAGTTCATCAAGATCATCCGCGAGTCGAAGAACCGCGAGGAGGCGAAGGGCCGCCTGGAAAACTACGGCTTCCCCCGCGCCACCGTGGAGAAGTGGGGCATCCGCATCCGGGACGAGAAGCGCCTGGCCGACGGCAAGTACCTCCTCACGGAGCGCCAGATCGACGCCATCCTCGACC
>CAISZB010000368.1 GCA_903889845.1 uncultured Verrucomicrobium sp.
CCTCGGCCAGCGCGGCGGTCGTCTCCAGGCTGACCTCGAAGGTGGAGAGGTTCCGGTTGTTGATGCCGATGATGTCGGCGCCGAGGTCGACGGCCCGCTCCATCTCGTCCAGGTCATGGACCTCGACGAGGACGTCGAGCTGGAAGGTCTTCGCCAACTCGTGGAGCCGGACCAGGGTCTCCTGCGGCAGCGCGGCGACGATGAGGAGGATCGCGTCGGCCCCGGCGACGACGCTCTCGTAGACCTGCAGCTCGTGGACGATGAAATCCTTCCGCAGCAGCGGCAGGCCGACCTGCGTCCGGATATCGTCGAGGTAGCTGAGGTGGCCGCCGAAGTATTTCTCGTCGGTCAGGATGCTCAGGGCGTGCGCCCCGGCCTTCTCATACTCGCGGGCCTGGGTGATGGGGTCGAAGTTCGTCGCGATCACCCCGGCGGAGGGGGAGGAGCGCTTCACCTCGGCGATGAGGCCGAGGCCGGGCTCCCGGTAGAGGCCGGGACGGAAGGGGCGGAAGTCGTTTCGCAGCAGCGCCTGGCGCCGCAGGGCCTCGGCATGGGGAACGAGGCGCTGCCATTCGGCCTCCTTCGAGGCGATGATTTCGAGGAGCTTGTTCTGGAAGGGGGACGTCATCGGGAGGAGGGAAAAGGCATGAAAAGACGCCTCTTCTACACTCCTTTCAGATGGGGCAAAAGCCCAAAAGCGCGTCCGCCGCTCAGGCGTGATGAATCTCCGACGTCGGCTCCGGATTCTCCGCCTGGGCCGCCAGGAGCGCCTTCATCCGCTCTTCCTTCTTCGCGACGAAGGGGACCTTGTAGAGGTCCCAGCTGTGGAAGACCTTCGCCCCGAACTGGCGCGTGAGGTTGGAGATCGCCGTGGCGTGGGTCCCCTTCCCGGGCGTGAACCAGGCATCGTAGAAAAACTGGGGCTTCACCCGATGGGACCAAACCTCCGCCGCGACCTGCTGGAGCCAGTCGTGGACGTTCGCACCGATGACGAAGACGTCCTTCGCCGTCTTGATCTTGTCCCGGATGATCTGCGGCAGATCGTCGGGCGAGTGCATCGGGATGATCGGGAGGCCCATCTGTTCCAGTTCCGGGTAGATCGCCCGGTCGTAATCGAGGCGGATTTCCTCGAAAGCTTTTTCGAACGCCCAATCGGGAGCGTTCTGCCAGCGCAGGATGTAGACGTCGTCGAGCAAGTCGGCCGCCTCCACGATGCTTTTCAGAACACCGCTGTTGCACTTTTCGAGAAATCCATTCTGAGGTGCGACAATAAGGAGCATAGGATTGTTATACCACATGGAATCGTGATCGCAACAAACTGAATCTTAACCGGTTAAAATTACCTAGATTAGCACCGTAAAAATAGCGCGGCAACGGTGTCTTCCCCCTCCGACCGCAGAGGATGCGACTTGCGCTTTGGGGGAAGATTTGCGATGGATGTACGATGGTACCGCCGATTCAGGATCTCAACATCGCCTCCATTGTCCGGATCCCTTCCCCGAAGGAGATCAAGGCCCGGCGCCCCATCACCCCGACCAGCGAGAAGACCGTCATTGAGGGGCGGGAAGCCGTCAAGGCCGTCCTGGAAGGGCGGGATTCCCGCTACCTGGTCGTCATCGGGCCGTGCTCGATCCATGACCCCAAAAGCGCGATCGAATACTCCCACCGCCTCCGCCGCATCCAGGAAGCGACCCGGGACACCTTCGTCCTGCTGATGCGCGTCTACTTCGAGAAACCCCGGACCACCATCGGTTGGAAGGGCCTCATCAGCGATCCCCACCTCGACGGTACCTACGACATGGAGGCGGGCCTCGTCCTGGGCCGGGAAATCCTCCTCCAGATCACCGAGATGGGCATCCCCACCGCGAGCGAGTTCCTCGACCCCATCGTCCCCCAATACACCTCCGACCTGGTGAGCTGGGCCGCCATCGGCGCCCGGACGACCGAGTCGCAGACCCACCGGGAAATGGCGAGCGGCCTTTCCATGCCCATCGGCTTCAAGAACGGCACCGACGGCAGCC
>CAISZB010000369.1 GCA_903889845.1 uncultured Verrucomicrobium sp.
CCGGGGATGATGTCGTGGAACTGGTTGAGGAGGAGTGTCTCCCACAGGCCGTTGACCTCGGCGTGGGGATACGTGGCACCCGCGATCCGATGGGCCAGCGCGGCCAGGAACTCGACGTCGTGGAGGAGTTCCTCGCCCCGGCGGTTGTCGCGCTTGTTCGCGGCCTGGGTCGTGTAGGTGCCGCGATGGAGTTCGAAGTAGAGCTCGCCCGACCAGACGAGGGGGTCCTTCAGGTCGGCGGCGCATCGCTTGAAGAACTCGCGCGGGGTCCGGATCGCGACCTCGGGCAACCCGGCGACGTCCTCCAGGCGCCGGAGCCGCTCGACCATCTCCTCGGTCGGGCCGCCGCCGCCGTCGCCGAAGCCGAAGAGCATCATGCTCTCGCTGGCGCGTTCCTTGTCCTTGAAGTTCGTGATGTGCTTGAGCGTCTCCTCGACGTTGCAAATGGAGTTGTACGTGTCGGTCGGCGGGAAGTGGGTCAGGACGCGGGAGCCGTCGATCCCCTCCCAGAGGAACGTGCTGCTCGTGGGCCGGTTGAGCTGGTTCCAGGAGAGCTTCTGCGTGAGGAAATATTGGATCCCCGCCCCGCGCAGGATCTGCGGGAGCGCGCCGCTGTAGCCGAAGACGTCGGGGTTCCAGAACTCCTCGCAATAGGAGCCGAATTCCTTTTTGAAGAACCGCTGGCCGATGAGGAACTGCCGGACGAGGGACTCGCCGGAGGGGATATTGCAGTCGGGCTCGATCCACGTACCGCCGGCGGGGACGAACTGCCCCTTCTTCGCCTTCGCCTGGATCTTCGCGTAGAGGGCGGGCTGCTGCACCTTGATCCAGGCGAGCTGCTGCGCCTGGGAGCAGACGAACTTGTACTCGGGATAATCGTCCATCATCCGGACGGCGGTGGAGAAGGTGCGGTAGCACTTCCGCATCGTCTCGGCCAGGGGCCAGAGCCACGCAGTGTCGATGTGGGCGTGGCCGATCGCGGAGACGCGATGGGTCCGGCCGCCGTTCTTCGCGGCGAAGAACTTCTTCGCGATCGCGCGGCCCGCGGCGAAGGTGGAGGGATCGTCGAGGACGACGGCGTTGACGATCTCGTTCGCCGCCGTCAGCGCCGGGCCTTGATGGAGGCCGTCGGCGGGCAGGCGCTCCGCCATCTCCTTCACGATGGCGAAGTCCCACATCAGGTCCCACACCGCGCGGTCCCGCGTGACGAGGCGGACGTGACGCAGATGGCCCATCGCCGCTTCCTGAGAGCGGCCCCCGCCGTCGCTGAGGCCGAACATCCCGTTGATCGCCCCCTCGACGTAGAGGACGCCTTTTTCCCCGCCCTTCGCCTTCGGGACAATCGTGAAATAAGAGCGGATCTCCTCCGGGCCCCAGTTGTAGCTGGTCAGGCCCTGAATCGGGACGCCGTCGATCCACACGCACCCTTCAGAGGAAGAGTCGAAGTGGAGGAGAACTTCCTCGCCCGCCCATTCCTGCGGGACGACGTACTCGATCCGGAACCAGTGGGTCGACCAGCCGGGACCGTAATGGTCGCCTTCCTTCGCGGGGACGTATTTCCCCTTCACCGCCTCGGCGTAGGGAATCCGGCCCGGGGCGGCGTAGGTCTCCAGCTTCCGCAAGGGAGCGCTCTTCGGATAGAGAAGGGGCTTCAGTTCGCTCGCAAAGCGGCCCAGGCGGCCCTTGGTGATCTCGGGATGTTTCAGCATAGGAGGGGTTATTAACAGACCACTATCGGTCCGTTAATTCTTTTTGGCAAGCCGAATCGGACGGAGCGCGGGGGCGGGCCCCGACGATTCCCCGACGAACATCGGGATGTCCCGCGGCTCCCGGAAGAGGGGGCCGCGCCAGGGGGCGGCACCGAGCATCCACTCGACCGCCGGGCGGAGGACCCGGTCCCGGGGCGGCGACTGGAGGCAGGTCAGCGAGGGGACGAGGTAGGGGCCGAAACCCTCGTCGTTCATCGCCACGATGGAGAGGTCCCGCCCGACGGCGACGCCCACCTCGGCGCAGGCCCGCATCGCGCCGACGGCGGCGGGGCCGGTGACGCAGAGAAGCGCGGTGCCGATTCCCCCCTTCGTCTTCAGCTTTTGCGCGACGAGCCGATACGCCTCCGCGATCGACGGGGAGCGGGCCCCGGCGTGGAGTTCCCCCTCCAGGCCGAATTCCTCCAGACCGCGCCGCCACGCCGCGATCCGGGCGTCGATCACCGGATCGGGAGGCTGCACGTTGAGGCAATCGATCCGCCGGTGGCCGAACTTCCGGAGGTGGTCGACGAGTTTCCGCTCCGCCCGCGCCGGGAAGACCGAGATCGAGGGGAGCCCCCGCGCGCTGAAGTCGAAGTCGAGGACCGCCACCCGGCAGGCGGCGGCGCGCATCCGCTCCGCCAGCCACGGCGGGACCTCGCCCCGGCCCGGCAGGAGAAAGAGACCGTCAAGACCGTGGAGCGCCGCGGCGAGGGCGGGATCGCCGAAGTGGCCGAAGGCGATTTCCCGCAGCGTCCCCCGGCCCGCCAGCGCGCGGACGATGCCGTTCTGCCACATCTCGCACTCCCGGGAGAGGCCCCCGCCCCAGGCGAAGCCGATCACCGGCCCCCGGACCCCAACCCCGGACCCCGAGGCCGGGCGGCCTTCCTCCTTCGACTCACGGACGACGGCCAGGCGCCCGTTCGGCAACCGGGAGAGCCAGCCCTCCGCCTCCAGGAGGCCGACGGCGGTGCGGACCGTCTGGCGACTCACGCCCAGCTCCGAGGCCAGTTGCCGCTCCCCGGGCATCCCGCGGAGCGCGTCGTCCCCCTGGACGATCCGCCCCCGGATCATTTCCACCACCCCCCGGAGTTTGTCGGCAGGCCGCGCCATGTATCGGTCTACACATAAGCGGCGGGAGACGCCCGGGGAAGGTTAAAATGCCCGGCAGCCCTCCGGCGCGGCCCACCGGAATTCGTGGACAGACCCGGATCCCCCCTACAACGACGGAAACTCCTCCGGCACCACGGCGTTCCCCGGAATCCGCCGCAGCAGGTCGGCGACCCGCGCCGGGGCGATCTCCGTCAGGCAACCCATCGGGATCGCCTGGGGGCAGGTCCGTTTCAGGCACGGCGCGCACGGCGTGGGGAAGTGCTCCACGTGAACACGCGGGCCGATGGGGCGCGTCTTCCGCCAGTCGGTCGCGCCGAAGAGGGCCACCGTCGGCGCGCCGAGGGCGGCGGCCAGATGGGCGGGGCCGGAATCGGTGCTCAACACGGCCCGGGCGTTCTTCAGTACGGCCATAAGCTGCGGGATCGGAAGGCTCCCCCGGAGGTCGAGGAGGTTCGGCCCCTCCAGCGGGAACCACGGCCCCTCCCCGATGGCGACGAAGCGGGTCTCCGGCATCAGCGTGAGCAATTCCTGGTAGTAGCGCCACGGCCAGAGCTTCGTCCGCCAGCGGGAGTAGGGATGGAGGACGACGTAGCGCCCCTCCTCCAGCGTGGCCACGGCCAGGGGCGGCGGCAGGAGGCCGAAGGCGTTCGGCTCCGGCGGAATGCTGAAATGGCGAAGGAACTCCAGGTACTTCTCCTGCGCCGGGGGCGGCGGCTCCAGGATCGTCTCCGTGTAGAAGAACGTCGACCCCTCCCGCGCCGTGGCGAGGCCGACGCGCACCGGGGCGCCGGTCAGCCACGTGAGGAGGCCGCTGCGGAAGAGGCCCTGGAGGTCGAGGACCATGTCGAACCGCTCCTCCCGCAGGCGGCGGACCCAGCGCCAGAGGCGGAGCCAGTGGGTGGGGCGCAGGAAGCGCTTCGGCAGGAGGATGAGGCGGTCGATGGCGTGGTGGTCGCGCAGGAGGGGCTCGTAGAGGTCGAAGGCGAGCCAGCCGATCTCCGCATCGGGCCACGCCTGCCGCAGCCCGACGGCGACGGGGAGGGCCTGCACGATGTCTCCGAAGGAACTCGGCTTCACGATCAGGATCTTTTTCTTCGCGGCGGCGTGCATGGGGGAAGGGTCTTCGATTCTTTTCCGACGCTATCGGCCCCGGCTCAGGCGGGAGGCCAGTTCGCCGGGCAATCCGGCGAGGACGATTTTCTTCTGCGTCAGGGCGAGGTCGTAGGGGACGCGGCGCAGTTCCAGGAGGCCCGTCCGCGTGTCGAAGAGGACGTAGGCGGCGCGGGGATCGCCGTCCCGGGGCTGACCGACGCTGCCGATGTTGACAAAGTAGCGGCGCTCCGCGGCGGGATCGACGGCCAGGTCGTGGAACAGGGCGAGGCGGTGGTAGCAGTGGGCCTCGACGAGGCGCTTTCCGTTGGTGCTCGCGTCGGCGTGCTGGACGAAGAGGTGGGGGAAGTGGGTGTGGCCGAAGAAGCCGAGGCGGGTCTTCTGCCAGGAAAGGCTGACCTGGGCATCGACCGCGCCGGTGACGTAGGCCCACGAATCGGGCCGGGCAAAGGTGGCGTGGACGAGGGCGAAGTCGCCCAGGGGGCCGGTGCTGCGGACGGTCTTGTGGAGGGGGAGCTTGCGAAGCCACTCCTTCTGCGCGATGTCGAGGGCGTTGCGCGTGTAGCGGAGGCCGGTGGCGGCGAGGGGGGCGAAGTCCTCCGGTTCGGCCTCGCGGGCCGCCTCGTGGTCGTGGTTCCCGCGGACGACCACGGCCCCGCTGGCGACGATCCGCTCCAGGCAGGCGGCGGGATCGGCATTGTAGCCGACGATGTCGCCCAGGCAGAGGAGGCGCTGGACCCCGGCCTTCTCCGCGTCCGCCAGGACCGCTTCGAGGGCTTCGAGGTTGGAGTGGATGTCCCCCAGGAGGGCGTACTTCATTGGGCGCGAGTCTGCGGTGCGTTCGTGCGGGGGAAAACTCTTTTTTCGTCCGGCACCTGCAGTCGGTCCTCCAGCGCGCGGAGCCGCAGCGCGATCTTGTCCCAAAACCGCGCCCGGTCCGTGTGTTCCGGCGAGGAGAGCCAGAGGGCCTTCCACCAGGCGTAGGCCTCGTCCCATTGCTGCGCCTTCTCCAACTCGTAGCCGACGAACCGTTCCAGGTAGCGGGGGGAGCCGGGAATTTTCCACGCCTCGCGCCACGCGGCGGCGGCGGCGACCGGGTCCCGCAGGCGCTGGTCCTCCAACTGGCCGAGCTGGAGCCAGAGTTCCCAGCTCCCCGGATTCGCCTCCAGGCCCCGGTGGAGGAGGGCCTCCCCGCGCCGCGCCCAGAAATCGGCGTCGAGGCGGCGGCGGGCGGCGCTCCGCTCGAAGGGATTCTCCAGTTTCCGCTGGCTCGCGTTCCAGGCGAGGTACCAGGAACCGTCGTTCCAGAAGGAGACGGAACGGGGTTGAAGGGTCGTGACGAGGTCGATGTCGGAGGCGACGCGGAACCATTCCTGGTCGGTCCAGGCGTCGGGGATCGCGATCCACAGCGCATTGGCGACGACGGCGCGGAGGCCGCCCAACAGGCCGATCGCCGCCCCCTGCCCGAGGCGGCTCCAGGTCTCCTTCCCTACCGGGGCCGTCGCCAGGGAGGCCAACCCCCCGTCCCGCAACACCGTTCCCTCCCGCGCCAGGCGCGCTTCCCAGAACCCCTTCGCACCGCCCCAGACGACGAGGAGGAGCAGCGCCAGGGCGACGGCACGAATGGGACGGGTCCCGAGAACGATGTCAGAGTTCCCGCGCATCGAAGAGGAGCCGGGCCGCGCCGAAGAGGACCAGCAGGTAGACGAGGGTATAGCCGAGGAGCGAGGCGACATGCCCCCACGGGACGAGGGTCCCCGCGAGGACGTCGTCGAGGATGCCGTAGGAACCGAAGTCGGGAATCGCGACCGAGACGACGCCGAGGAACGCCTGCTGCAGCCAGGTGCCGCCCCCCGCCGTCCACGCCTCGCGGGCGATCCCCTCCAGGTGGCCGACGAGATAGACGAGGAGCGTCGTCGAAACCGTGAAGATCGCCGAGGTGGAGACGGTCGAGAAGAGGAGCGCGAAGGCGGCGACGAAGAGGGTCTTCGCCCCCGTGAGGAGGAGGGCCTTCGCGAGCTGCGGATCGCGGCTCTGCTTTTCGATGGAGGCGATCCGCTGCGCCGTCGCCTCGTCGGTCGGATGCCCCGGCTGGACGGTGGCGACCTCGGCGGCGACCAATTGCCGCTCCTTCACGACCAGGACGCCCGCGAAGACCGTCGTCATCAGCGCGAAGGCGGCGGCGAGGACGAGCGCGATCCCGCCGAACTTCCCCAGCAGGAATTCCCCCCGCCCCACGGGCCGGACGAGGAGGGTCTGGAGGGTCCGGCTCTCGATCTCCCCCTGGATCGTCTGCGCCGTCCCCATCACGGCGATGAGGGTGCCGAAGACCGTCATCGCGCCGAAGGAAAAATCCTTCAGGAACTTCAACTGCTCGTCGAAGGTGAAGCCGGTGAAGAGGTTCGCGCTCCCGATCGCGACGAGGGCGAAGAGGAGGAGGAGGTTGAGGACCTTTTGCCGGAAGGCCTCCAGGAAGGTGTTCCGGGCGATGGCGGCGATCCGCCGAAGACTGAGGCGGAACGAAGCGAAAAGGGATTTCATTTCTTCCCCTCCACGGCGCGGACGAAGACTTCCTCCAGCGAAAGGCGGGACGGACGGACGACGACCTCCCGTGCGCCCCGCTCCTTCAGGAAGGCGGCGAGGGCCGCGCGGTCGGCATCGGAAAGGCCGCGCGCGGAGACCTCGGTCCCGCCGGGATCGGCGAGGAGGGCGTCGGGCGTCCCTTCGAGGATTTTCCGGCCCCGGTGAAGAATCGCGACGCGGTCGGCCAGGGCCTCGGCCTCGGTCAGGAGGTGGGTCGAGAAAAGGACCGTCTTCCCCTCGGTTTTCAACCGTTGGACGAGGTTCCGGATTTCCCGCGTGC
>CAISZB010000370.1 GCA_903889845.1 uncultured Verrucomicrobium sp.
CCCGGCCCCGTAGGGGGCCGGCCCGATGAGACGGGCCATCGCCTCCAAGCACCCGTCGCGGACGGCGATGTTCCCGGACTGGCGGTATTCGCGGAAGATCGGATCGGCAAAGTAGGCGAACGCCTTCCCCCCGACGACGGCGGGATGGGCATCGGCCTTCGCCCGGGGCGGCGTCTGGAAATGGGAGGAGAAGGTCAGGTCGGTCCGCTTGAAATAGGGCAACACCCTTTCCACCCAGACCGTCGCACCGCGCCCGGCGACGACGTTTTCCCCCGGCAGATAGACCACCCGCTCACTCCGCGCCAGCGCCGGGGAAAAGGCGGCCTTGGCGCGCCAATAGGTCGGATAGAGGTCGACCGTCCCCGTCCGCCGCAGGACCGCCCCCGGCACCTCGCACCGCCCGTCCCCGGCAAAGCCGCTGAGGGCGGAGAAGAGGACCTTCCCACCCTTGGCCAGATAGGCGGCCAGGCTTTTCCGGAGCGCGGGCGTGAGCGTCACCGTATCGGGCAGGATCAGCAGGGCCAGGCCGTCGAGCTTCTCCGCATCGTCGAGGACCACCGCGTCGTAATGAGCCTCCTCGCAGATCTGCACGGCCCCTTCAAGTGACTTGTCCGTCGTCCCCGGATCGAGGTCGGGACGGCCCGGGGCCAGGATGCCCACCTGGGGCAGCGACGTGGAACCGGCATAGAACGGCTCCGCCGCCTCGCACCGGGCATAGACGGCGCCGATCAGGTCGTAGGCCCCGGCATCGAGGCGGCCCCGGGGCGGGAGCTGGTCGCCGACGGAATTCGCCCCGCCGAGGGCCTGGGAGCGGAAACACTCGTATTCGAGGGCCGGAACCGGTTTCAGGCCGCCGAAGTCCCCCCACATCTTCTGGAACCGCCCCGTCATCCCCAGCCACGGCTTGCCCCAGTTGCCAAAGGCCCGCGCCAACCGCGGGAAGTGGTGATACCCCCAGAAACCCGAGGGGAGCGATTCCAGCTCCCAATGGCTCTGGAGCGCATGGCGCGTCCGCACCCCGGCGCGGGAATCGGTGAAGATCGGATTGGTCGAGTTGTAGAAGATCGTCGCCTCCTTGTTCAACCCCCGGATCAGCCGGGAAAAACGTCCGCAAAAGGCGGCCTGCGCCTCGCTCTCGAAGCGGATCTGCGTCGCCGGGTCGGAACCGAGCAGGCCGTGCTTCTCGCGAAATTTCCGGCTCGCCCCGCTCCAGCACGCCTTCGCATCGAAGAAAAGGATGTCGAAAAACAGACCGTCGACATCGTAATTCGCCAACAGTTCCCGGACGTGGGCCTCGATATAGTCCTGATAATCGGGATGGAGGAAGTTATTGAAACGCCAGCCGCCCGGATGGGGCGGCAGCCCGGGATGGGCGTTCTCGCAGCGCGCGAACGTACCGTCGGCCCGCATCTGCCGCCATTCCGGATGCCGGTCGGCCACGTCCTCCTCCCACGCCACCGTGGTGTAGATCGGGGCGCGGATCCCCTCGCGGTGCAGCGCCTCGATCATCTCCCCCATCAGGTCCCGCCCTCCGAGCGCGGGATGCGGGGTGCCGACCTTCGTCGGATAATAGGACTGGCCATGGTGGCACTTGGCGAAGATCGTGACGCTGTTCACGTGGGCCTCCTTGAACGTCCGGGCGAAGGCGCGGGCGTCGAACTCCGAGGCGACGTCGGGAATGAAAGGCGAAGTGTGGAAATCGAGGTGGACCTGGCGCTGGTGGGTGACCAGGGGATGGGGATGGGAAGCCATCCTTCCAGCCTACCTTCCCTCGATCCGATTGGGTATGGCTAAGGAAGCGGAATCCATGTATCTTTCCGCTCATGGACATCGGAGACAGCCCGCCCAGCCCGGCCGAGGAAATCCTGCGCCACACCCAGATTCAAGTCGCCATCTCCAAGCGTCTGACCATTCATACCGAATGGCGCTACGACCTGCGCAGCCCGTTCTGGCGGATTTATGTAAATAGCCGTTCCGGCGCCGCCATCTTCCACGAGGGGAAAAAGATCTCCCTCCACCCGGGCCGGGTCTATCTCCTCCCCGCCTGGGTCCGCTTCCAGACTCTGTCGGAGCGCCCCGTCACCCAGGACTTCCTCCACTTCTACGTCACCGGCCTCCCCGCCTCACTGCTGCGCCGCCTCTTCGATCACCCGCTCCTCCTTCCTCACTCCGACAAGGCGCTCCAGGCCCTCGTCCGTCGCTGGCAGAAAGGACTCTCCCAAGACCGGGAACCCGGTTTCGCCGAGTTGATCTGGGCCGGAGCCCTGGCCCACGCCGCCGCCGCCCTGGCGATGGAGAGCCTTTCCTCAAACGACCAGGCCGCCTGTCTCCGCTCCCTCACCGGCTCCGGCCCCATCGGCCCCGCCCTGGCCGCCATCGACCGTTCCCTCTCCCACCCCCCGGCGAATCCGGCCCTGGCCCACCTGTGCGGCCTGAGCACCGACCACTTCATCCGACAATTCCGCCACCTCGTCGGGATGACCCCGGCTCAATACGGCATCGAGCGGCGCGTCGCCATCGCCGCCCGATGGCTGACGACGGGAGAGCGGGCCATCGACGACATCGCCGCAGCCTGCGGCTTCACCGACCGCTTCCACTTTTCCCGCGCCTTCAAGGCCCGCCTCGGCACCCCCCCGGCGGCCTACCGCGCCATGCACCGCCGCGCAATCGGGAAAGAGGGGGCCGGTTGATCGAGACGGGATTGCCGCCTTGCCTTGAATGTCGATCGGCCCTACGCTCCCCCCTCCCATGGAAGAACTCAGCGAACTGCTTCAACTCCGCCGCGCCAAGCTCGACGCGTGGCGCTCCGAGGGGACCGATCCCTTCGGCTCCTCCTTCCCGGGCACGACCTCCGTCGCCTCCGTCATCGCCGACTTTGCGGAGGAAAAGACCGTCCGCGTCGCGGGCCGGATCGTCGCCTTCCGCGACATGGGCAAGAGCATCTTCGGCCACTTCCTCGACCAGACGGGCCGCCTCCAGTTCTACGCGAACAAGCAATCCCTCGGCGGGAATGCCGCCGACCCGACCCAGCCCGCCGATCCTTCAAAGTTGGAATCATTCCGCCGCCTCGACCTCGGCGACATCGTCGGCCTCGAAGGGACCCTCTTCATCACGAAGACCGGCGAGAAGACCGTGAAGGTGACGAAGTTCGCCCTCCTCTCGAAGTCCCTCCGCCCCCTCCCCTCCGCCTGGCACGGCCTCTCCGACGACGAGACGCGCTACCGCCAGCGCTACCTCGACCTCATCGTGAACGAGGAAGTCCGCCGCACCTTCGTCCTCCGGAGCCGGATCGTCAGCGAAATCCGCCGCTACCTGGAAGGCCGGGGCTTCCTCGAAGTCGAGACCCCGATGATGCAGGCCATCGCCGGCGGGGCCGCCGCGCAGCCCTTCGTCACCCACCACAAGGCCCTCAACCTCCAACTCTTCCTCCGGATCGCGACCGAACTCTACCTGAAGCGCCTCCTCGTCGGCGGCTTCGAGAAAGTCTTCGAGCTGAACCGCAACTTCCGCAACGAAGGCCTCTCCCGGAAGCACAACCCCGAGTTCACCGCCATCGAGGTCTACCAGGCCTACGCCGATTACGAGGTCATGGCCTCCTTCGTCGAAGGCCTCATCATCCACCTCGCGCAGAACGTCATCGGCACCCTCCAGATCCCGACCGGACCGGTGCCCGAGGACGGCTCCCCCCGGAAGACCCTCGACCTCACCGGCCCCTGGCCGCGCAAGCGCTACCGGGACGCCGTGAAAGAGGCCGCCGGGGCCGACTGGTTCGACCTCGCCCCCGAAGGCCGCAAGGCCCGCGCCGCCGAGCTGGGCGTCGAGATCATCCCCGGCCTCCTCGACCACGAGGTCACGAACCACGTCTTCGAGAAACTCGTCGAGGCAAAGACCGTCAACCCCGTCTTCATCACCCACCTCCCGAAGGAACTCGTCCCCCTGGCGAAGCAGAACTCCGAGGACCCCAGCGTCGTCGACGTCTTCGAACTCCTCATCAACGGCCAGGAAATCTCCCCCGGCTACAGCGAATTGAACGACCCCCTCGTCCAGCGGCAGCGCCTGGAGGAACAGGTCGGCGAGGAAGTCCACAACCTCGACGAGGACTTCCTCCTCGCCCTGGAGCACGGCATGCCCCCGGCGGGCGGCATCGGCATCGGCATCGACCGCCTTGTGATGCTCCTCACCGGGGCCGAGTCGATCCGGGACGTCATCCTCTTCCCGCTCCTCCGCCCGCGGTAAGAGCCCCCCATGCACCCGGACAACGCAGAAGCCGCCCCCGCCCCGATTCAGGGCATGCCGAAGGGGATCTGGAACGCCCACATCTTCCAGTTCTTCAACACCTTCTCGTTCTCCGTCGTCATCGGGGCGCACATGATCCTCTACTTCAAGTATCTGGGGGCCTCGGCGACCGTCATCGGCATCGTCACCGCGCTGCCGAACATCCTGAACATCCTCCAGATCCCCGCCGCCAGCTTCGTCGATCGGGTCGGCTACCGGGCCTTCGTCCTGCGGGGCTGGACCATGCGGACCTTCATCATCCTCGGCATCACCGTCGTCCCCCTCCTCTCCCTTCGCCTCGACCGGGCGACGTGCATGATGCTCATGCTCTTCCTCCTCTTCGCCTATAACACCTCCCGGGGCATCTCCGTCTGCGGCTTCCTCCCGTGGATGACCCACCTCGTCCCGGAGCCCATCCGCGGCACCTTCATCTCCCGCGACCAGGGCTGCGGCGCGGTCGCCGGATTCCTCACCCTCATCGGCAGCGCCGCCCTCTTCAAAGCCGTGCAGGGCACCTCCGCCTACGCGATCTCCTTCGGCGCCGCCTTCCTCGCCGCCGCGATCAGCCTCTCCTTCCTGCGCCGCATCCCGGACGTCCCCGTCCCGCCCGAGTCGAAGAGCAAGGAGCGGGTCCCCTGGCGGGAAATGCTCCTCTACCGTCCCTTCCTCAAACTCCTGATCTACAACATCGTCATCAACCTCGCCCTGGCCGGGGGCGGCGTCTTCTGGGTCCCCACCCTGCGCGACGTCTACGCCTGGCCCACGCAAAACATCCTCCTCCTCACCTCCGTCGCCTCCTTCTTCTCCATCTCCATCTTCTGGAGCTTCGGGCGGATCGTCGATCGCGTCGGCAGCCGCCCCCTCCTCGCCTTCGGCGGCGTCTGCCTCGTCATCCACTTCCTGCTCTGGGGCGCCATCTCCACCCGCCTCCTCTACCCCCACATCCCCGCCGTCATCGTCCTCGAACTCTTCGCCGCCTGCGGCGGCTGCCTCGTCAACATGGCCAACACCCGCCTCATGATGGCCTCCGTCCCCGTCATGGGCCGCAGCCACTTCTTCGCCTTCTTCAGCGTCGTCAACAGCCTCATCCTCGGCATCGGCCCGATCCTCTGGGGCATCCTCGTCGACTCCCTCGACTTCCTTCACCTCCCCCTAGGCCAGAACGGCGACCTCAACCACTACACCGTCGGCTACCTCTGCATCGCCCTCGTCACCTTGGCCTCCCTCTTCTTCCTGAAGGCGCTCGACGAACCCCGCGCGATGACCACGGAAGCCTTCTTCAACGAACTCTTCGTCGCCACCCCCTGGCGGGCCATTTCCCGTTTGATCGGTCGACGGCCCTTGATTTAAACGGCAAATCAGGGCAAGAAGGGGCTAATTGTGACGTCTTTCCTCCACCGCCTCCGGGACGGCATCGCCCTGCGCGTCGTGGAATACCTCCTGCGCGGCCTCATCGCCACCCTCCGCTTCGAGATCATCGACGAAGGCGGCATCATCGCCCACCCTCCCGCCGGCCCCCTCCTCTTCACTGCCTGGCACAACCGCCTCCTCATCCTCGGCCCCGTCTACCGTCACGTTTTCCCCGGGCGCCCCATCTGCGTCCTCGTCAGCCAGAGCCGCGACGGGGAACTCCTCACCCGCATCCTCGCCCGCTTCGGCATCGAGACCGCCCGCGGCTCCACCTCCAAGCAAGGCAGCGGAGCCATCCGCGAAGTCCTCCGCCGCATCAAGGCCGGGAACGACTCCGGCATCACCCCGGACGGCCCCCGCGGCCCGCGCGGCATCGTCAAACCCGGCATCATCCAGGCCGCGCGGATCTCCGGCGCCCCCATCGTCACCCTCGCCTACACCCTGGGCTGGAAGAAGGAACTGCGCAGCTGGGACCGCTTCCAGATCCCCCTCCCCTTCTCCACCTGCCGCTTCGTCTGGGGCGCCCCGATTCCCATCCCTGCCGACATCACCCCCGAGGAAATTGACGCATGGTGTCTTCGCATCGCCGAAAAACTAGGCGAATGAGGTAAACCGCGCTAGATACTCTCCTCCATGGACGCCGTAAAACGCCTCCTCCGCCGCCTTCGGAACGTCGTCGCCATCCGCCTCGCCGCCTTCCTCATCCGCACCCTGACCTCCACCCTCCGCTTCGAGGTCATCGACGAGGGCGGCATCATCGCGAACCCGCCCCAGGAACCCCTCCTCTTCGCCTTCTGGCACAACCGCCTCCTCATCCTCGCCCCCGCCTACCGGCACCTCTTCCCCGGACGCCGCCTCTCCGCCCTCATCAGCCGCAGCCGCGACGGGGAGATCATCACCCGCATCATCGCCCGCTTCGGCATCGACACCGCCCGCGGCTCCACCTCGAAGAAAGGCGTCGTCGCCACCCTCGGCCTCCTGCGCCAGATCGAGGCCGGTAGCGACGCCGCCATCACCCCCGACGGCCCCCGCGGCCCCCGCTACCGGGTCAAACCCGGCGTCATCCAGACCGCCCAGCTTTCCGGCGCCGCCATCGTCCCCGTCACCTACACCCTCGGCTGGAAAAAGGAACTGCGCAGCTGGGACCGCTTCCAGATCCCCCTCCCCTTCTCCACCTGCCGCCTCGTCTGGGGCGCCCCCCTCCGCGTCCCCGCCGACCTCCCCCCGGAAGAGATCGAAACCTGGTGCGCCAAGCTGGCCGAGAAGCTGGGAGAGTGACCCAAAGCCTCCCGGTCAGGATTTTTCCGCACCTCGCAGAAATTGAATTGCCAGCCGGGAAAAACTCTTCTACACCTACCCTTCCCGTCGTCGCTCCGATGCCGGTTTTGCGCGGTTAGCTCAGTGGTAGAGCACTACATTGACACTGTAGGGGTCGGCAGTTCAAACCTGCCACCGCGCACCATCCTTTTCTCTCTTTTAAGCCTTCCGAAGCCCACAGAATCAGGGCCGAAAGGCTTTTCTCGTTTTAGGGTCGATTTTCTTTCCGATCCTATCAGACTTATTCGGAACACCCTTTATTTGTCCACAAACTGTCCACAAATCCACTCCAGATGCAATCTGAAAAGACAATGCCAGCCGTCTGGCAAGAATTGAAACAGAGGGCCGATCCCAGATTGTCCGATTTCAGGAACCGGCACCTAGGTCACCCGAGAAATTATTTCCTTTGTCCCTGCCTCAAGCGCGTGTTGCGTACCCTGGATTACAAGCGCGCCGGAGACTCCTTCGGGCAACGTTACCGTGAAGCAAGACGCCCTGTCTTCCATCCTCTGGAAGGCGACGGATATCACTCCGCGAGGGTGGACGACTTTTGCTTCGAAACGGTCGATCAACCCAGGCATTGGCGCAACGCAAACGCGAGAAAATCCTGGTGCCGCAGGCCTCACCCCAGCAATTCCCGCAAGGGTATGCCACGCAGGATGTGCTCCCCAGGCATGGGAATCACTTCGGGAAGGCTCCATCGCCTCGGGCGTAGTGACAAAGCCGCGAGCTTGTAGATCGCGCCAGAAGGCGAGCCGCCGGTGATACTCAGCCTCCGCGCCATGTCGGTAGAGGGCGTCGAGGACGTAGAATGAAAATGAAATCGTCGCCCGCGCCAAGTCCTTTTCGGAACCCCCATCAATCAGCGCGCCAAGGCAGGATCGAGTCTTCTCCTCGTCGAGGAGGCCGGAGAGGAGAGCTAAGGACTGGGCGTGCTCGCTAGCCGCCACCCCGTCCCCTCGCGTATCAAGAAAAAGTCTCCGCTCGGCGTCCCAGTAGCGGGCCAGCGCCGCATCGAACACCCGTGTCGCGAGGCGGCGACACCGAAGAGACAAGACAGGATCGCCGTGCGATTCCTCGACTTGCGCTGCCGCCTGGAGGCACAACACCCAGTGCAAATTGACAATGCTCGAATCCCCCTCCCG
>CAISZB010000371.1 GCA_903889845.1 uncultured Verrucomicrobium sp.
ACTCCTGCAGCGCGGCGACCACCGTGACCGTCTCCCCGTTGCCCCGGTTGAAGGGCGCCCTCTTCCAGGTCCTCCCGCCCGCCTACACCGGCCTGAAGCCCTATCCCCAGCCCGGCCCCCCCGTCGCCCTCGCCGTCCCCGTCGGCTCCACCGTCCAAACCCTCTTCGACCTCGTCCCCGTCTCCACCTCATCCCGGGTTTTCTGGAAGAACGCCGCCGACAAGCATCCCCTCCCCTTGACCGGAGAAGGCACCCATTGGAAGGCGACGTTCAAGGTCACGGAAACCCTCTCCTACGAGATCGCCGTCGCAACAACGCAAGACAGCGCCCCGAAGAAAATCGCCCAGGGGGAAATCACCGCCCTCCCCGACAAGCCGCCCGAGGTCGACTTCGTCACCGACGACCGCAACCGCCTCGTCAACCCGGGCGGGAAGCTCCCCGTCGTCCTCCGCGCCCGGGACGACTACGGCGTCGCCACCCTGGCCCTCCGACTGAGCCGCAGCGACGACACCTCCTCCGACGCCTCCACCGTCCTCCAGACGTGGACCCTCTCCGGCCCGCCCGGCGAGAAGGAGCCGCCGACCCGACCCTTTACCGTCCCGCTCGATCCCGCGCTCTTCACCCCGGGCGCCTCCTTCCTCCTGACGGCGGAGGCGACCGACTTCAACCCGGCCAACCCCCGTTCCGTCTCCGCCCCCCTCGTCGTCCGGGTCGCGGGCTTGCAGGACCTCTCCGTCCCCCCGGGCGACCCGCTCGAAAAACTCTTCGGCCTCCTCCGCGCCGCGATCGCCGACCAGGGCCGCGCCAACGGCCTGACCGACACCCTCTCCCTCCACCTCTCCGAGGCCCTCGCCGCGAAGGACACCCCGCGCCACCGGGACGCGATCTCGACAGCGCAGCGGAAAGCGCAGGGAACCGTGACCGGCGCCGCCGACGAGGCCGACCGCCACGCCGAGGCGAAGGCCTTCCAGGCCCGCCTCCGCTTGCTGGCGAAGGGGGAGATCGGCCTGGCCGTCGGCCAGATCGACGCTCTGTCGAAAGCCGCCCCCACCGGCTGGGCTCCACCCCTCGCCTCGCTCCAAAAACGGCAGCAATACATCCTGAACGAACTCATCTCGATGCTCGGCCAGATCGCCGGGGATCGCCAGGACGCTGCGGCGAAGGCGAAGGCCGCCAAGGCGGGCGAGCCTCCCGCCCCTTCCCCGACCGCCCAGCAGGAGTTGGCCGGACTCCGCGACGACCTCAAGTCGTTCCTCGATTCGCAGAAAAAGATCGTCGATATGAGCAAGTCCCTCCTCGACCGGAAGCCCGAGGACCTCACCGCCGAGCAGGAGGCCCTCCTGGGCGAATTGGCGCGGGAAGAGGCGAAGAACGCCGCCTACTTCCAGGAAAAACTGACCGACCTCAGCAAGCTCCCCGTCCAGGACTTCGCCGACGGGAAACTCATCACCGAGGTCAACTCCGTCTTCCAGGAAGTCCAGGCCGCCGCCGCCGCCCTCTACGAGAAGAAGGTCGAAATCGCGGTGCCGAGGGAGGAGGCCGGACTCGAACTCGCCTCGGAACTGGAGCAGAACCTCGAAAAATGGCTCCCCAACACACCCGACAACACGAAGTGGTCGATGGAGGAGCCGACCACCCAGGCCGACGTCCCGATGGCCGAGTTGCCGAAGCAGATGGAAGACCTCGTCGGCGATCTCCTCGACAAGGAAGAGGCGATGGGCGACGACGTCGAGGACGTCTCCAGCACCTTCATGGACTCGATCGACAAGGGCGCGGGCTGGGGCGCGGGCGACGGGCCGATCTCGAACATGAGCGCCCGGGGCGTGACCGGGAACCAGCTCCCGAACAACAACGAGGTCGGCGGGCGCTCCGGCGAGGGGCGGACCGGGAAGAGCAGCGGCCAGATGGTCGGCGACACCGCCGAGGGGAAGGACGGACGCCAGACGCCGACCCGCCTGAACGGCACCCCCTTCGAGGCCGGGAGCGTGAAGGACACCTCGAAGGACACGAAGGGCGGCGCGACCGGCGGCGGCAAGCTGGCCGGTTCCGGCGAGGAGGGCCTGCGCGGCCCGCTCCCGCCCCCGGCGCTGGAAAAGATGAAGCGCCTGGCCGAGCAGCAGGTGAAGCTGCGCCAGCAGGCCGAGGCCCTCGTCGTCCAGCTCCGCCAGCAGCGCCGCCCCACGGGCGAACTGGAAGCGGCCATCGCCGCGATGAAGAAGATGGAAGCCTCGGGCAATTCCCAGAACGGCCTCGGCCTCTTCCAGGGATACCATCAGGCCCTCGACGCCCTCGCCTCGGCCAGTACGGCGGCATCCGGCTCAGGCGGAGGCCGCGTCAGCCGGGTCGAGGGCAACGCCTCCGGGAACCGCGCCCCGCAGCAGGGCGTCGCCGACGCCCAGGCGGAGGGCATCCCCGCCGGATACGAGGAGATGACCGGCGCCTATTTCCGCTCGCTCAACGCTTCGACCCCCGCTACGAATCCCCCTGCCGGAGCTTCCAAATGATCCCGTCCACCCGTTTGCTTTTCCTCCTTCTCCTGTCGCTTTCCCCCGCGCTGGCGGAGTCGGTTCCCTCCGTGCTTCCGAATGGCGACTTCGAGCAGGCCGATCCGGCGAACCCGCAAAAGGCGGCCCACTGGGACCTCACCGACGGCCTCGGCGTCCAGTGGACCGACGCGCCCCCGATTCCAGGCACCCCCTCCCACGGCAAGGCGATCCGGATGGACACCGCCGTCCCGGAGACGACCCTCGTCGAGAGCTACACCCGCGCCGGGCTCACCCAATGGGTCTTCCCCCACCCGCAGGGCAACGCCATCGCGGAGACCTACGGCCTCTCCCTCTACTCCGAGGCCGTGCCGCTCGAACCGGGCAAGGCCTACCGCGTCACGTTCGATTACTTCTCCGAGAAGGGGACGGCGGGGAAGGTCTGGTTCCGCTGCTACGGCGACCTCAACGGAACGGGCGTCACGAAGCGGCTCTACGAGGGCGTCGTCGATTGCGCCTCGAAAGGGACGTGGCAGACCTTCTCCGGCCTCTTCCACCCCTTCAAGCACCGGCCAAACGTGACCCAGTTCAAAGTCATGCTCTTTTCCTACTACCCGGCGGGCGTCTGCTGGTACGACAACGTCCGCGTCGAGGCCGTCGACGAGGTTCCCGCCGCCCCCGCCCAGCCATGATCGCCCCCCGCCTTCTCTGCCTCCTCACCCTCGCTCTGGTTCCGGTCGGGGCCTGGGCCGATCCCGCCCCCTGGCACCTCCCGGGGGCGGCGGCCCGCTTCGTCATCGATCTCGACAATCCCCCGCCCGGTACGAAACCCAACGCCCCCGCCCCGCCCGTCGCCTGGACCCGCTTCGGCCTTCCCGATCCAAGCTGGGCCGACGCTCCCGTCCGGGCCTACGACCCCAACGGCAATCCCGTCGGAGTGAAGCTCCTCTGGTCGGCCCCGGGCGAGCCCCCTTCGTGGGCCTTCGATTCCTCCTCCGGCGCGAAGCGCTATTTCCTCTACGTCGGCCTCCCCTCCTCTTCCAAGGTCTTCGTCGCCCCCGATCCCCTCGCCGGATGGAATCCCGAAGCCGGGGCGCTGCTCGAAACGCGCTCCTACGACGGGCGCGAGGTCGGTCGCGTCGAGGACTTCCGCACCCTCTGGGACAAGAATCCGGTCCCCCTCGGACGTTCCCTCCTCGCCACCGTCTTCGAGGGCGGCCACCGCCACGGCCCCCAGCAGAACCTCCTCTCCGTCTACCATGCCTGGTTCGACGCCCCCGCCGATGCCACCTACCAGTTCGCCACCATCTCCGCCGACGCCTCCTTCCTCCTCGTCGATGGAAAGCCCGTCACCGCCTGGCCCGGGCGGCACTGGTGGGGGCCGGGCGTCCAGGGCCAGTACCACGGCAGCATCGACCTCACCGCCGGTCCCCACCAACTCGAATACGACAACGCCTACACCTTCCGCAGCGACGGCCGCCCCCCGCTCCTCTGCTGCATCGCCGCGAAGGCGGGCGACGGCGGCTGGGCGATGCTCCGGGCCGAGACCGCCTTCTTCCGCCCGATCCGCCATGCCCATTTGGCCGATTACGAGACGGCCCCTGATGCCGATACCGCCGCCCCTTTCCCGAAATTCGGCTTCGATTGGGACGTCGTCGACCAAAGCGTCCCGACGGCCAACGGCGAGGCGCTGGGCCTGATCGCCCTCCGCTTCCGCGCCTATCCGGCGAAGCCCGGCTGGACCTTCGCGTGGACCTTCGACGACGGCGCGACCGGCGACGGCCCGAAGCCCGATCACCTCTACCTCCGCCCCGGCCTCCGGCAAGTCCGGCTGACCGTGCGGGACGCCCACGGGGAAATCGGCACCCTCACCGTCCCCGTCCGCGTCCATCCGAACTGGACCCAATTGAACACGCGGAACCCCGACTACAATCCGGTGAGCCTCAACCCGAAGCACCGGGACGCCGCCCTAGCCCGCGATCCGGCGACGCTCCAGCCCGCCGACCTCGCCGCCGAGACCGCCCTCTACCTCGCCTTCGAGGACCCGGCCTCCCTGGCGAAACTCGCCCCCGCCCTGGCCCAGGCCGTCAAAAGCCGGAGCCTCGCCGAGGGAGACCTCCCCGCGCTGCTGAAGGAAACCGCCTACCTCTCCCGCGACGCCCTCGTCGCCCCCGGGAATGCCGGTCCCGCCGCCGCAATGCAGATCGACCAAGCCGTCGCGGAGCGGGCCGCGTTGCCCGACGCCTCGGCGGGGGAGAAGGTCCCCGGGGCCGCCGCCCGGCTCGCCTGGGCGCAGATCCTGCTCAAAACCACCCGCCGCACCGACGACGTCGCCACGCTCCTCGCCGCCCTCGACAAGGCGACGCCCCCCCTCGCCCCGCCCGACCGCCG